>NZ_JAAGPE010000271.1:0-12600 GCF_017104605.1 Burkholderia sp. Ac-20384
AGCGGCTGGCCGCGCGCACGGGCGACCGGCTCGACCCGCGCACGCTCGGCAACACGCTGCTTGCCGGTTCGTTGAGCGCGCCGACCGCGACCGCGCTGTCGCGCGCCGAAAGCGCGACCACGTCGCTCGCGCTGCTGCTCGTATCGCCCGATTTCCAACGGAGATGACCATGGCTTTGTCCCGCCGACAATTTCTGAGCGTGGCTGCCGCCGGCGCAGGCGCGATCCTCGTTGCGCCGCGGATCGTGTTCGCGAACGTCGAGACCGATCGGCGCTTCGTGTTCGTGATCCAGCGCGGCGCGGCCGACGGCCTGAACATCGTCGTGCCGTATGCCGAGCCCGCGTATGCGTCGCTGCGCGGCCCGCTGGCGATCGACACGTCGGCCGCGACGCGGCTCGACGGCACGTTCGCGCTGCATCCGTCGCTCGTGCAGACCGCGCAGCTGTACCGCGACGGGCAGGCGCTGTTCGTTCATGCGATCGCGTCGCCGTATCGCGACCGCTCGCATTTCGACGGCCAGAACGTGCTCGAGACGGGCGGCCACGCGCCGTACCAGGTGAAGGACGGCTGGCTGAACCGGCTCGCCGCGCTGCTGCCGGCCACGCGCGAAAACGCGATCGCGTTCGCGCCGACCGTGCCGCTCGCATTGCGCGGCACCGTGCAGGCCGCGTCGTACGCGCCGTCCGGTTTGCCGGCCGCGCCGGACGACCTGCTCGCGCGCGTGTCGGCGCTCTACGAGGCCGATGCGCAGCTCGACCCGCTGTGGCAATCGGCGATGGACGCGCGCGGCCTCGCCGGCGATGCGCACGCGCGGCAGGACCCGGCGGGTGTCGGCAAGCTCGCCGCGACGTTTCTCGCGCGCGACGACGGCCCGCGCATCGCGATGATCGAGACGGGCGGCTGGGATACGCACAGCGCGCAGAACGCACGGCTCGCGAATCAGTTGAAGGCGCTCGACACGATGCTCGCCGCGCTGCGCGACGGGCTCGGGCCGGCATGGCAGCAGACCACGGTGCTGGTCGCGACCGAGTTCGGCCGCACGGCCGCCGCGAACGGCACCGGCGGCACCGATCACGGGCAGGCGTCGGTCGCGATGCTCGCGGGCGGCGCGGTCGCCGGCGGCCGCGTGATTGCCGACTGGCCGGGATTGAGGCCGGGCGACCTGTACGAAGGGCGCGACCTGAAGCCGACCGCGTCGCTCGACGCGCTGATCTCGGGCGCCGCAGCCGAAAGCCTGCGGCTCGATCCGCGCCGTACCGCGTCAGCGCTGTTCGCGGAAAGCGGTGCGACGCGGCCGATGAGCGGGTTGATTCGCGGCACCGCGTGACGCGCGGCGTTGCCGCTTCGGTGATGAATCCATCCACTACACAAAAGGGAGAATGCAAGATGATGAAGATCCGATCCGTTTCGCTTGCCATGCTGGTGACGGCCAGTGCGGCGCTGATGTCCGCCTGCGTGGTCGAACCCGTGCGGCCGCCGCAGCCGGCGCCCGTCGTCGAGGTACCGCCTCCAATGCCCGCACCGGGCTATCGCTGGGCGAAGGGGCATTACCGGTGGGCCGGCAATCACTGGGCGTGGGTGCCCGGGCACTGGGTGGGCGTGTACTGATCGAATGCGACGTACCGAGCGGCGAGGGTGCCGGGATGGCGAGCAACGGATTGAAATGCGACGCGCGTTGACCTAAGCTCGCGGGGCGCGGCGACGGGCATACCCGTTCGCCCGTCACGGCGAGCCGATTCGCGGCCGCCGTTTTCTTCGTTACGGCACCCACATGAAAGCATGGCTTGTTGCGCTGGCCGTCGCGGCCGGCATGACCGGCGCGCACGCCGCGTCGTTCAACTGCGCGAAGGCGTCCACGTTCGTGGAGCGCGAAATCTGCGGGAATCCGGCGTTGTCGCGTCTCGACGATGCGCTCAACGCGGATTACCAGCACATGCTCTACGACTTCAGCAACTATCCGGTCGAAGATCCGCCCGAGTACGAGCAGTTCATGGCGACGCAGAAGGCATGGCTGAAGGCGCGTAACCGCTGCACGACGACGCAGTGTCTGATCGACAGCTATCGCAAGCGTATCGACGTGATGTGCGGGCAGATCGATGTGCCGGAGAAAAGCGACCGCGCGAAATGCCGCAGCAACGGCGGCCTGGGCGGGCTCGAACTTGAGCACTGAGCACTGAGCACTGAGCACTGAGCACCGAGCACCGAGCACCGAGCACCGAACGCGAACGCGAACGCGAACGCGTTGCGCGAGCCGCGCCCCGTCAGATCGGTGCGCGCCTACCACCCGATCCGGTGCTTCTCCTCCGTCTCGCGATGCCGCCAGTCGTCGTCCGCGTGCAGGTACTGGCTCGTCGTCGTCAGCGACACGTGGCCGAGGTTGTCGCGCACGAGCCGCAGGTCGACGTGTCCGTCGGCCATATGCGAGCCCGCACTGTGGCGCAGCCAGTGCGCGGACGCCTGTTCGAGCACGCGCGCCTGCTGCTCGCCGGCTTCGCCGTTCGCGCGCAGCCGGTCGGCCGCGTGCCGGAACACCTGCTTTACGATCCGGTGCAGCGCCGCGCGCGTGAGCGGCTTGCGCGCCTGGCCAACCGGCAGCACGAGCGGCGTGGGTTCGCCGTCGGACGGCAAGGCGGGCAGGCCATGCGCGCGCCGGTAGCGCGACAGCTCGGCCATCATCTCGTCGGTGGCCGGCACGAGCCGCTGCCGGCCGCCTTTGCCCGTCACGTCGAGCCACCAGCGGTCGCGCCCGTCCGCGTCGCGCCGGCAGAAGAACTGGCCCATCGTCGTATCGGCCGCTTCGGTGATGCGCAGCCCGCCGAGATACAGCAGCGTGAACAGCCAGCGCGCGCGATCCGCATGGAAGCCCGCCCGCGTGTCGTCGCGCGGCATCGCGGCGATCGCATCCTTGACCGACTGCCACAGCGGCTGCCCGAGATGGCGCGTTATGCGCGGCGCGGGCCGGCGCTGCCGCTGCCGCGACAACGCGAGCGGATTGCCGGCCAGATAGCCGGCCTGCACGAGCCACGAGAACATCACGTTCAGGATCACCAATGCCTGCCGCTGGCTGGCCGCCGACAGCGGCCCGTAGAACGGCCGCCAGCGCGGATCGTCGCGCGGATGCTTGCGCCCGCCGTTCGCGCACCACAGCTCGGCCGGCGCGGGCGCGAGCAGGAACTGCCGGTAGACGACCAGATCTTCGTGCGTGAGCGACGACAGCGGCTTGCCGCACGCGATCACGGCCCACAGCAGCAGGCGTTCGGCTTCCTTGCGGTAGTTCTGGAACGTGGTCGGCGTATCGACGAAGCGGGCGAGCCACGCACGCACCGCGTCGAGGTCGTTGGTCGCGGCAATCTGCGGATGCGCGCTGTTCGAGCGGTTGGTGCCCGTGCGTCCGTCGAGCGCGGCCGGCACGGTCAGCGCATCGATCGGCAGCGGGCGCAGCGCGGTGTCGGACGGAACGGGTGAGGTCATGCGAAGCGGAGGGCGCTGTGCGGATCGTTTGCACGTGAACGGGCGGACGAACGCAGCGCGATCAAGCATATCGGGAAGCGCCGATGGTACACGATCACCACACGGTAAATCCGCCGTCGACGGCGATCGCCTGACCGGTGACGAAGCGCGCGGCGGGCGAGCACAGCCACATCACCGTTTCCGCGATGTCGCGCGGCTCGCCGAGCCGCGCCATCGGCGTGGCTTGTGTCAGTCGCGCCATGTCGTCGCGGTTTTCCGGGCGGTCGGTGATTGCCGTATGGGCGATGCCGCCGGGGCACACCGCATTCACGCGGATGCCGCGGCTCGCATAGTCGATCGCCACCGATTTCGTGAGGCCGATGACGCCGCTCTTCGATGCCGAATACGCGGAGAGCCCCGGCCCGCTGACAATCCCCATGATCGACGACGTGTTGACGATCGCACCGCCGCCGAATGACAGCATGTGCCGGCATTCGTGTTTCATGCACAGCCACACGCCTTTCAGGTTCACGGCGATCGTGCGATCCCATTCGTCCTCGTCGAATTCGGCGACGGGCGCGCCGCGCGGCGCGATGCCGGCGTTGTTGAAGGCGATGTCGAGACGTCCGAACGTGGCGACTGTCGTGTCGATCGCATCGCGCACGTCGTCGGCGCGCGAGACGTCGGTGCGCAGCACGATCGCCCTGGCGCCGGTGCGCTCGATCGCGTGCGCGACGTCTTCGGCAGCGGACACGACGGTGTCCAGCAGCGCGACCTGCGCGCCGGCTTCGGCGAAGCACAGTGCGGCCTGTCGTCCGATGCCGGTCGCCGCGCCGGTCATGACGGCAACTTTTCCAGCGAAGCTTTCCATGTCTGTCTCCTGTGGCGCTGAGTGGAGAGACAGGTTAGGCGGCATGCGCCGGTGCTTCGACGTTGAAACGGACTAGGCGGATTCGATGGCAGGGCCGTCGTCACGAATGCCTCACCCCAGCGACAGCACGCTGTTCAGCAACGTCCTGACGAGCGTCGCCTGCCGCGTGACGCCCGTCTTCGAAAAAATCGCGCGCAGATGCGAGCGCGCGGTGTTCTTGCTGATCGCGAGTTCGTCGGCGGCTTCCTCGAGCGTCTGCCCGTTGACGAGCGCGAGTGCCAGCGCGGTTTCGGCCGGCGTGAGGTCGAACAGCTTGCGTACGATGTCGTGCGACGCCTGCGACTTGCGCTCGGCATCGCGGATGAAGATCGCACACGCCGGCCGGCGCGGATTGTCCTCCGACCATTCGCTGAGCGGCACCGCGCGGATCAGCACGCCGAGCGGCGGCTTGCCGGACGGGCGCGGCACGGCGATCGCCTGCGCGACCGACGGCGCGCCGCCCGCGCGTTCCGAAAGCACCTGCCGGATCAGCTTCTGCAGCTTGCGATCCTCCAGCGGATACGACGCTTCGAGCGCGTCGCCGCGCACACGCAGGCCGTCGCATTCGGCGAAGATCTCGTCCGCGACGCAATTGGTCTTCATGACCGTGCCGCGCTCGTCGAGGATCGCGGTGGCGACGAGCATGCGGTCGATCGTGCTCGCGTACAGCGTGCGCTCGGATTCGACCATCCCGAACTTCGCGTGCAGCCGCACCGCGCGCTTCAGGTGCGGCAGCAGCGCATTGCAGACGGCCTTGTCGGTCGCCGAAAATGCGCGGTCGCGATGCGAGCGGCACACGCGGAAACGGCACTCGATGCCGTCGGGCGTGCGCAGGTCGGCGCCCATCAGGTGCCCGACGTCGAACGGCTCGAGAAACTCGCGATACATCGCGCTGCTGCGCCAGACGCCGACGCCGAGCAGCTCGTCGACGGTGACGACGCGATCGCTCGGCAGGTTCACGAACGGATCGAGCGCGTAGTAGTAGGTGTTGTACGACGCGACGCCCGACAGCGGCGCATTCTGCCCGGACGCATTGATCATCAGCCCCGCATGGCCGCTGGCGGGCCAGCGCAGGATCATCGTCACGTAGTTCGCGTGCAGGTGGACGCGGATCTGCTCCAGTGCGCCGCCCCACGGCACGTCTTCGAGCGGGCCTTCGTAGATTGTCGTGAGTAATGCGTCGAACTGCTCGAGCGTCAGTTTCGATTGGGCAAGGTGCGGCGGCAGGGCCGCGGGCGCCGTGGTCATTCGGGTTGTCTCCTGTTGCGGCCACCGGGTCGACCGGGCGTGATTCGGCCCCGTCGCCCGGTGTGCGCGGGCGAGCCGCCGGCGGCGATGCGCGCGGCTGAACCGGATCACGGTAACGTATCGGCTCGCGCGCGACATCCCACGAATGAACGTGGCGGATCGCTTTCTGTAAGCTATTTGTGAACTTTCTCGCTGAGGGGGCCTCTAATCGGCCCTCAACGCTTCCTGAGGAACATCAGATGATTCGCCCATCCAGAACGCTGCTCGGCGCGGCCGTCATTGCCGGTAGCACGCTCCTCGCCGGTTGCCAGACCGACGCCGTCGCCACGTCGCCGAACGCGGTGCGCCCGGCCGACAGCAAGCCGGTGACCAAGACCGTGTATGTCGCGCCGCAATCCGCGCGCTGCACGGGCGTCGCGCCGATGGAGTGCCTGCAGGTGCGCAACAGCCCCAACGAGCCGTGGAGCCTGTGGTACGCCGGGATCGAAGGTTTCGCGTACCAGCCCGGCTACCTGTACACGCTCGAAATCGACGAATACCACGTTGCGCAGCCGCCGGCCGACGGTTCGTCGATCCGCTGGGTGCTCAAGCGCGTCGTCGAGCGCCGCCAGGCGAACTGACGGCCGCGCTCACGCGGACGGGCGCGCTGCCGCACTGGCCGGCGGCGCGGCCGTATCGATCCGCCGGAACACGACGGACGACAGCAGCGTCACCACGCCCATGCACGTGAACGACAGCATGAACCCGTGCGCCATCGAGCCCCAATAGGCGGCAAACAGGTTGACGAGGCCGCCGCCGATCGACACGCCGAGCCCCATCGCCAGCATCTGCATCATCGTGAACAGGCTGTTGCCGCTGCCGGCGTCGGCATGCGACAGCCCCTTCAACGTCACGCCGTTCATCGCCGCGAACTGCATCGAGTTCGCTGCGCCGAACACGATCAGCAGCGCACCTTCCAGTAGCGGCGCGGGCCGCGCCGACACCAGCGCGAACCCCGCGATCGCGCACCCGACGATCCCCGTATTCACGACCAGGAACGCGGCATAGCCGAACCGCTTCACGAGCGGCGCGATCCAGCGCTTCGCGATGACGCCCGCGATCGCGGCCGGCAGCATCATCAGCCCCGACTGCAGCGGCGTATAGCCGAGCTGCACCTGCATCAGCAGCGGCAGCATGAACGGCACCGAGCTCGTGCCGATCCGGCACAGCAGGTTGCCGAGCAGCCCCGAACCGAAGTTCGGCTCGCGGAACAGCCCGAGCCGGAACAGCGGCTGCGCGCGCCGCCGCGCGTGCGGCAGGTAGGCAAGCGCGCTTGCCAGCCCGAGCACGGCGAGCCCAGCCGCCCACGCGGCGCGATGCGCGGGCATCGGCGGGTCGATCGCGAGCGACAGCGCGATCATCGCGACCGACAGCAGCGCACAGCCGATGAAATCGAACGGCGGCGGCTGTTGAGCCTGGTCGTGCGGCAGGTAGCGCTGTACGGCCAGGAAGCCGACCACGCCGACCGGCACGTTGACGATGAACACCCAGTGCCACGAAATCGCCTGCGTCAGCCAGCCGCCGAGCGTCGGCCCGACGATCGGCCCGAGCTGGCCGGCGATCGACACGAACGCGATCGCCGCGACGTATTGTTCGCCCGGCACGCGGCGCAGCACGGCGAGCCGCCCGATCGGCAGCAGCATCGAGCCGCCGATGCCTTGCAGCGCGCGCGCGGCGACGAGCTGGCCGAGCGTATGCGATGCCGCGCAGCCGATCGATGCCAGCACGAACACGAGAATCGCGAGCGAGAACACGCGGCGCGTGCCGAACCGGTCGGCCAGCCAGCCCGACGCCGGCGTGAGCATCGCCATCGTCAGCGTATAGACGACCACGACCGGCTGCATCGCGAGCGGCGACGCGTGCAGGCTTTGTGCGATCGAAGGCAGGGCGGTGTTGACGATCGTCGTATCGAGCGACTGCATGAAGAATGCAGCGGCGACGATCCAGAGCAGCGCGGAGTGTGTGGGTTCCCGGGACATGGCGAAATCGGTGGTGCAAAGGCCGGCGCGGGTGGCGTCTCGCGCGGTTGCGCGGCGCCTGCCGGTCTTCAAGCGCACGATGGTACCGATTCCGATGGTCATCGGGAAGCCGCCTGAAGACGTTGACTGTCATCGGCAATGCCGATGACAATTCGCCATGCTCAATCCCGTCTGGCTCAACACGTTCGCGATCGTCACGAACTGCCGCAGCTTTACCGAAGCAGGCCGGCAGCTCGGGCTCAACCAGTCGAGCGTCAGCGAACACATCCGTCGTCTCGAAGAGAGCGTCGGCCGGCGGCTGTTCGTGCGCGACACGCATTCGATCGCGATGACGGCCGACGGCGAGGCGCTGCTCGTGCATGCAAACGTGATCCTGCAGGCGCTCAACCGCGCGGAATCGCAGTTCCGCAAGCCGAGGCTGCAAGGGCTGGTGCGGCTCGGCGCGCCGGACGACCTTGCACTCGTCGCGTTGCCGGATGTGCTGGCCGGGTTTCGCGCCGCGCACCCGGACGTCGCACTGGAGATCACCACCGGCATGACGAGCCGGCTCTATGAAGGGCTGGATGCGGGCGCGCTCGACCTAATGATCGGCAAGCGGCGGCTCGGCGAGCGGCGCGGCACGCCGCTGCTACGCACGCGGCTCGAATGGGTCGCGCGGCCCGGCACCGTCGTCGATCCGGAGCGGCCGCTGCCGCTCGTGCTGGTGGCCGAGCCGAGCGTGACGCGGGCGATCGTCCTGAACGCGCTCGCGGAGAAGGGGATCGGCTGGGAAGTCGTGTGTTCGAGCAGCAGCCAGCCGGGCTGCATCGCGGCCGCACGCGCGGGGCTCGGCCTGACCGCGACGTCGCATTATCTGTCGACGCGCGGGCTTGCGCCGCTGGTCAACGGCGACGCGCTGCCCGTGCTGCCCGACATCGAATTCATCGCGCTGGCCGCGAAGCGGCTCAGCCAGCCGGCGCGCACGCTGCTCGAATTGCTGGAAGCGAGCGACCTGAGCACGCCGGGCGCGGACGCGTAACGGCACCGTTACACGCACGGCACCCGCACCCCGCGCCCGCACCCGGCGCCCGCACCCACGCCCGCACCCACGCCCACTCCCACGCCCACGCCGCGTGCCGTCATGCGGACCGCTTCTGCGAAATCACGAGCAGCGCGCCGTTCTTGTCTTCCAGCACCGCGCGGTATTCGTGCGGCCCGGCCTGCACGGGCACGCGCACCGACGCGCCGGCCTTCACGACACGCGCCATCGCCGCATACAGGTCGTCGTCCTCGTCCACGCGCAGCGTGAGCGCCGCGCGCTCGACGATCTGCTCGTCGCCCGCGACCAGCGCGATCGTCAGCGGGCCGCCGTCGAGCGCGCAATAGCGGTCGCCGTCGCGGAATTTCACGTTCAGGCCCAGCCCGTCGACGAACAGCGGCAACGCCGTGTCGATGTCGTCGACCGGGTACAGCAGCATCGATACCTTCATTCCCTCTCTCCCTTGTCGTTGGTCGGTGCGCGCAACGCGCCCGCCGTTCGATGCTAGCGCGCCGTTCGCGCGCTCACGCAGTCCGATCGGATGACGGTGAAACCCCTCTGTCCCCGCAGGCGCGCAGCTACTCCGAACAGATGATGCCCGCGCCAGCCGGCGCGCCGACACTTCCATTCGTGGACCGTCGCGCTTCGTCCGTATCGTGCGGGCGAGCTGCACGACCCGACTCGTCCAACAACCATGGAGACGCACGCAATGAAGTTTTCCCTCATCTACGAAGCCCAGACCACCGACGCATCGCGCGAGGGCGACCACCGGGTGTTCAAGGAAACGGTCGAACAGGCGCTGCTCGCCGAGCAGGTCGGCTTCGACACGATCTGGTGCGTGGAGCACACGTCGCTGACCAACTATGCGCACATGAGCGCGCCGGAAACCTTCCTCGCCTACCTGGCCGGCCGCACGACGCGCATCGGCCTCGGCCACGGCGTCGTGTGCCTGCCGCCGGCGATGAACCACCCGATCAAGGTCGCGGAGCGCGTCGCGCTGCTCGACATCCTGTCCGGCGGGCGCGTGCACTTCGGCGTCGGCAAGGGCGGCAGCCAGCAGGAAGCCGGCGCGTTCGGCTACGACCTCAACGAACTGCAGCCGATGATCGACGAATCGATGTACCTCGTGCCGAAGATGTTCGTGCAGGACGAGATCGAGCACGACGGCAAGTACATCAAGATTCCGAAGCGTCCGATCCACCCGAAGCCGTTCCAGGATCCGCATCCGCCGATGTACCTCGCGTGTACCAACACCGACGCGCTGCTGCGCGCCGGCCAGCGCGGGATGGGCGCGCTGGTGCTCGGTTTCGGCGGCCCGGACGAAGTCGCGAAGAAGAACGCGGTGTACCGCGAAGCGTGGGCGAACCGCAAGCCGGAAGACCAGGTCGGCTTCCGCCCGACCCAGCACCTTGCCGCCCTGTGCCCGACGGTCGTGATGGCCGACGGCCAGGCCGCCCGCAAGATCGGCATCCGCGGCCAGCGCTACTTCATGGAATCGCTCGCGTACTGGTACACGGGCGGCGAGCGTCCGGACCCGGCGAAGTGGGGCGACGACCTCGTGCAGGCCGACACCGGCGAGATGGTGATCCGCTCGCGCTTCGCCTCGGAGGAAGTCGTCGTGAACTTCGCCGATCCGGCGCTTGCGATGATGAACCCGAACCACGCGTACGGCACGGTGGACGACTGCATCGGCTATGTCGGCCGCCTGCAGGAAGCCGGCGTCGACGAGGTGCTGTTCCTGTGCCAGATGGGCACGGTGCCGCACGAGGCGCAGATGGAGACGATCCGCAACATCGGCGAGCACGTGATCCCGTTCTTCAACAAGGAGAAGGAGCGCGCCTGCGCGTGATGCACCGGGCCGCGCCCGTCGTCCCGTCCGGTCGGACGATGCGGCGCGGTCGTGCGAAGCCGACCATCGGTGGTGGCGAGCATCGCCCGCGGCCAGGCCGCGCCGAACAACTTTGAACGAGAGCGGGGCACGCGCCGCGGCGCATCACCCGCTTCACAGGAGACATTCGTGCATCGCGACAACGATTCGAACGCACTGGCCGCCACGCTGATCGCCCGGGCCGAGGCACTGGCGCCGACGCTGGCCGGCCGCGCCGCGCAGGCGGAAGCGCAGGGCCGCATCCCGGCCGAGACGATCGCCGACATGCAGGCCGCCGGCTTCTTCAAGGTGCTGCAGCCGAAGCGCTACGGCGGCTACGAGCTCGATCCGCAGGCCTTCTTCGACATCCAGATGGCGCTGGCGCGCGGTTGCATGTCGACCGCGTGGGTGTACGGCGTCGTCGGCGTGCACAACTGGCAGCTCGCGCTGTTCGACGAGCGCGCGCAGCAGGACGTGTGGGGCAACGACCCGGCGACGCTAATCGCGTCGACCTACATGCCGGTGGGCCGCGTGACGCCGGTCGACGGCGGCTTCCGCCTGTCGGGCCACTGGAAGTTCTCGAGCGGCAGCGAACTGTGCGAATGGGTGTTCCTCGGCGCGCTGGTGCCGGCAGCCGTTGCCGGCCAGCCGCCCGAATACCGCACCTTCCTGCTGCCGAAATCCGATTACCGGATCCAGCAGGACTGGGACGTGCTCGGCCTGCGCGCGACGGGCAGCCACGACATCGTCGTCGACGACGTGTTCGTGCCCGCGTACCGCACGCACAAGGCAATCGACGGGATGATGGGCACGAGCCCGGGCCTTGCCGTCAACGATGCGCCGCTGTTCAAGCTGCCGTTCGCGCAGATCTTCGTGCGCGCGGTGTGCACGTCGTGCATCGGCGCGCTGCAGGGCGCGCTCGACGATTTCACCGGCTATGCGGCGACGCGCGTGTCGGCCAACAGCGGCGCGAAGACGACCGACGATCCGGGCGCGCAGAACGCGTGCGCGAACGCGGCCGTCGCGATCGACGAGATGCAGGTGCTGCTCAAGCGCAATTTCGCGGAACTGATGGCGTCGGTCACCGGCGGCCCGGCCGTGTCGATCGAGCGCCGCGTGCATTTCCGCTACCAGTCCGCGCAGGTCGCCGAGCGTTGCGCGCAGGCGGCGAACGCGTTGCTGCGCTATGCGGGCGGCAACGGCATCTATCACCGCAATCCGCTGGTGCGCCGCTTCCTCGACCTGCATGCGGCCCGCGCGCACTACGCGAACAACGTGGACCGCTTCGGCCAGAACCTCGGCGCCGTGATGCTCGGCCGCGAGAACACCGACTTCTTCATCTGACGGAGACGCGATGAACGACCCGCAAGCACAGCAATACGTGTTCGACGTGGTGGTCGTCGGTTCGGGCGCGGGCGCGCTGCTCGCCGCGTGCCGCGCGGCCGACCGCGGCCTGTCCGTCGTCGTGATCGAGAAGACGGCGCTGTACGGCGGCACGTCGGCGGTCTCGGGCGGCGGCATCTGGGTGCCGTGCAATCACCATATCGCCGAGCTGGGCGTGACCGATTCGCGCGAGGCCGCGCGCGGCTACATCGAAGCGTGCGTGGCCGGCGAATCGACGCCCGAGAAGATCGACACCTATCTCGACCGCGCGCCGGAGATGCTGCGCTACCTGGAGTCGCAGACGCCGGTGCGTTACCAGTCGCTGCCGAAGTACGCGGACTATTTCCAGAAGGTGCCGGGCGCGATGCCGGGCTACCGCGCGCTCGATCCGATGCCGTTCGACGGGGGGCTCCTCGGCGACGAATTCGACCGGCTGCGGCCGGCGTCGCCCGGCACGCTGATCGGCGGGCGCGTGGCCGTGACGTCGAAGGAGGCGCACACGCTGTTCTCGCGCGGCCCCGGCTTCATGAAGCTCGCGATCGCGCAGTTCGGCCGCTACTGGCTCGATATCGGGATGCGCCGCCGCACGCGGCGCGACCGGCGCCTGACGCTCGGCAATGCGCTGATCGGCGGGCTGCGCCGTGCGCTGCTCGACCGCAACGTGCCCGTGTGGCTCGACACGCCGATGCGCGACCTGCTCGACGTG
>NZ_JAAGPE010000272.1:0-12572 GCF_017104605.1 Burkholderia sp. Ac-20384
TCGGGCGTCTCGCCGTGTTGCGGCAGCCGAACGTCACGCATCTCGCGGCGACGCGCATCGTCGCCGAAACGCAGTCGGGCACGCTGCTGCTCGAAGACGACGAGCGCGGGCTGCTGCTCGATTTCCGCACGCTGATTCTCTGTTGCGGCGCACGTGAGCTGCTACTGCCGTTTCCGGGCTGGACGCTGCCGGGTGTCACTGGTGCAGGCGGCTTGCAGGCGTTGATCAAGTACGGCCTCGACGTGCGCGGGCAGCGCACGATGATCGCGGGCAGCGGGCCGCTGCTGCTGGCGAGCGCGGCGACGGCCCGTCAGGCCGGCGCACGCGTGTCGCATGTGCTCGAACAGGCCGCGTGGGGCGACGTGGCCGGTTTCGGGGCGGCGCTGTGGCGCTGGCCGTCGAAGCTCGTGCAAGCCGCGAAGCTCGTCACCGCCGCCTATCGGCCCGATGCGCATGTCGTCGAAGCGTTCGGCGACAAGCGGCTCGAACGCGTGCGGATTCGTCAGGGCGAGCGCGAGTTCGAGGTCGACTGCGACCGGCTCGCGTGCGGCTTCGGCCTCGTGCCGAATACCGTGTTGCCGAATCATCTCGGCTGCCGGATCGACGACGGCGCGGTGGCGGTCGATTCGCACCAGCGCACGAGCCGCGACGGGGTTTTCGCGGCGGGTGAGTGTACGGGTGTCGGCGGTAGCGAACTGGCGATGGTCGAGGGTGAAATTGCCGGTTGTGCGGCGACCGGGCAGACCACGCAGTTGGCAGCACTCGTTGCGCGACGAGCACACTGGCAGGCATTTTCGGATGCCGTACGCGAGCGTTTTGCGATTCGCGAACCGATCCGCCGGCTCGCGCGGCCCGACACGCTGCTGTGCCGTTGCGAGGACGTGCGTTTCGATGCAGTCGCGCATGCTCCGGGCTGGACGGCCGCGAAACTGCAGTCACGCTGCGGGATGGGTGCGTGCCAGGGGCGCGTGTGTGGTGCGGCTGCGCACGCGCTGTTCGGCTGGACGCCGCCGGTGCCGCGTACGCCGCTCGTGCCCGCACGGGTCGGCACGCTGATGCTGGATGGCACGGCATCGTGCGACGGCGCGTGATGCATCACGGCATCACGGCATCACGGCATCACGGCATCACGGCCCGGCTGACACCGGGCCGCGCTATTCATTCCACCTTCACTTTCTCCCATCCGCCGACCTGCGGGGCTGCACAGGCACGCAGGCACTCGATCGTCGCGGCCACGGCCGCGCGATTCGCGCTGTCGGGGTGCCAGTACATCGACACCGCGCCCTGGCCTTCGAGCTGCATCGGCAGGATCCGGATCGCGTTCAATTGCGCGAAGCGCTGCGCAGCACGATACGACGCGACGCCGAGCAGGTCGGTGTTGTTCAGCAGCGTGAGGTTGAGGATCGACGAATTCGATTCGACGCAGTGCGGCGGCCGTACCCGGCCGGCGGCCGACAGCGCGGCCTCCAGCGCATTGTGCACGGGGGTGCCCGACGGCCACACGATCCACGAGTAGGCGAGCACGTCGTCCCAGCCGACCGACGTCGCCCCGGCGAGCGCATGGTCGGGCCGTGCGACGAACACGACCGGATCGACATACAGTGCTTCGGCATGCAGCAGCGGATCGACGAATGTCGATCCGGAACGGCCCACGACGATATCGAGTTCGCTGCGTGCGAGCTGCGGCATCAGCTGGTTCATCGTGCTTTCGGTCATCCGAACCTGTGCGCGCGGCATCCGTTTCAGCAGTTGCGACACCGCGAGCGGCACCGTGTCGGCCGCCGCCACGCCCGACGTGCCGATCGTCACGAGGCCGCTGCCGCCTTCCCGCAGCGCGGCCATGTCGTCGCGCGCGACGTCGAGCTGCGCTTCGACGCGGCGCGCATGCTCGATCAGTGCTTCGCCGTACGACGTCGGCCGCAGGCCGCGCGCATGCCGCTCGAACAGCGGCAGCCCGACATCCTCTTCCAGCTCCTTCAGCCATTTCGACAGCGCGGGCTGCGTGGTCGCGAGTGCGACCGCAGACTGGCTCAGATTGCCGGTGCCGGCAAGGCTCAACAGTACCTGCAGATGCCGCAGTCGCAGCCGGTGGGTCCAGTCCATCGCATGCCTCGTCGCGAGTAGGTATATCCAGAACTATATGAATCAGATGATTTGACCATTTTACCGGGTATGTCTGGGTCGAATATAAATCACCTAACGGACTGCCGCATGGTCCTCGCCCCGACATAGCGCCGACGCCGATCGGCCGACTCCAAGGAGACATCATGACGACCCACCCGGACGCGTCGCGCGCCGCCTACTACGCACGGATCGCCGAGCAACGCCTGGCGCCGCTGTGGGAATCGCTGCACAACCTCGTGCCGAAATCCCCGCAGCCGGCCGCGCAGGCTGCGATCTGGAAGTACGCGCAGGTGCGCGACCTCGTGATGCAGGCCGGCAGCGTGATCAGCGCGGAAGAAGCCGTGCGCCGCGTGCTGGTGCTGGAGAACCCGGGGCTGCCGGGCAAGTCGAGCATGACGCCGACCCTGTACGCGGGCCTGCAGCTGATCCTGCCGGGCGAGATCGCGCCGAGCCACCGGCATACGCAGTCGGCGCTGCGCTTCATCGTCGAAGGGTGCGGCGCGTGGACGGCCGTGAACGGCGAGCGCACGACGATGCATCCGGGCGACTTCATCATCACGCCGTCTTGGGCGTGGCACGACCACGGCAACCCGTCGGAGGAAGCGGGCGGCGAACCGGTCGTGTGGCTCGACGGGCTCGACATTCCGCTGCTCGCGAACCTCGACGCAGGCTTCGCGGAGAACTACCCGGAAGCCGAGCAGCCCGTGAATCGCCCGGAAGGCGACAGCTTCGCGCGCTTCGGTCACAACATGGTGCCGGTGCGGCATCGCGTGAGCGATCCGACGTCGCCGGTGTTCAGCTATCCGTATGCCCGTACCCGCGAAGCGCTCGACGCGCTGTACCGGAACGGCGAGCTCGACGCATGGGACGGCGTGAAGCTGCGCTACGTGAACCCCGCGACAGGCGGCTGGCCGATGCCCACGATCGCCACCTTCATGCAGTTCCTGCCTGCCGGTTTCGACGGCCGTACGTACCGCAGCACCGACGCGACGATCTACTGCGTCGTCGAAGGCAGCGGCACCGCGCACATCGGCGGCAACGCATTCGAATTCGAGCCGCACGACATTTTCGTCGCGCCGTCGTGGGTGCCCGTGCGGCTGTCTGCGTCGTCCGACAGCGTGCTGTTCAGCTACTCCGACCGGCCCGTGCTGTCCGCGCTGAACCTGCTGCGCGAAGCGCGCGACTGACGCCGGCCCTTTCAACGACTCGTTTCCCGTTTCCCGTGCGTCGCCGCCGCGGCGCGCCCCCCTTCATTCGTATTTACGCTGGAGCCACTCATGACTTTCGTTTTCCCGCCTGAAGCGCCCGTAGCGCTCCCCGTTGCCGGCAGCGACGCGCAGTTCGCGGTGCGCCGTGTGTATTGCGTCGGCCGCAACTACGCGGCTCATGCACGCGAAATGGGCTTCGATCCCGATCGCGAGCCGCCGTTCTTCTTCTGCAAGCCGGCCGATTCGATCGTGCCGGTTGCATACGGCGAAACGCTCGATCTCGCGTATCCGGCGCAGACGTCGAACTATCACTACGAAGCCGAACTCGTCGCGGTGATCGGCAAGGGCGGCTCGGACATTCCGCTCGAGCGCGCGCTCGAACACGTGTGGGGCTATGCGGTCGGCCTCGACATGACGCGCCGTGACCTGCAGATGAAGATGCGCGAAATGGGCCGGCCGTGGGAGATCGGCAAGGCATTCGACCGTTCGGCGCCGATCGGGCCCGTGCATCCGGCAAGCGACGTCGGTCATTTCGAACAGGGCGGCCTGTGGCTGACCGTCAACGAGGCGACGAAGCAGAAGAGCGACGTGTCGCACCTGATCTGGTCGGTTGCGGAAACGGTGGCCGACCTGTCGAAGTTCTTCCGCCTCGAACCGGGCGACGTGATCTTCACGGGCACGCCCGAAGGCGTCGGCGCGGTGGTCGCGGGCGATGTGATGAAGGTCGGCGTCGAACGGCTCGGCGAACTGACCGTGCGCGTGGTCTGACGCATCTTCCTCGAAAGGCGACATCGTGCAACTGCATAGCTTCTTCAACAGTTCGACATCCTACCGGGTGCGTATCGCGCTCGCGCTGAAAGGGCTGCCGTACGACACGCTGCCGGTGAACATCCGTACCGGCGAGCATCGCGAGGCGGCCTACGTCGCGAACGTGAACCCGTCGGCCGCGGTGCCGGCACTGGTCGACGGGGATTTCCGTCTCGGGCAGTCGCTCGCGATCCTCGACTACCTCGACCAGATCCAGCCGACGCCTCGACTGATTCCGCTCGAACTGCGCCAACGCGCCCGCGTGCTGGAACTCGCGACGCTGATCGCATGCGACATCCATCCGGTCAACAACCTGCGCGTGCTGCGCTATCTCGACAGCGAGCTGAAGGTCACGCCGCAGCAGAAGACCGCGTGGTACCGGCACTGGATCGCGGAAGGGATGGCCGGCGTCGAACGGCTGCTCGCGCGTGCGGACGAGGGCCCGTGGTGCTTCGGCGACACGCCGACGCTCGCCGACGTATGCCTCGTGCCGCAGGTCGCGAACGCGTTGCGGATGGACTGCGACCTGAGTGCGTATCCGCGCAGCCTCGCAGTGTTTGAACACGCGCGGCACGAGCCGGCATTCGAGGTCGCGCAACCGCAGCGACAACCGGATTACGTCGCGTAACACAAAGCAGGAGACAGACATGGGCGAGACAAAAGACAACGGCCGGCGCGTGCTGGTAATCGGCGGCGGCATCGGCGGGCTCGCGACGGCGCTCGCGCTCGCGCGCCAGGGCATTCGCGTGAAGCTGCTCGAACAGGCAGACCAGATCGGCGAGATCGGCGCGGGGATCCAGCTGGCGGCGAACGCGTTCAACGCGCTCGACGCGCTGGGTGTGGGCGAGGCTGCGCGCAGCCGGGCGGTGTTCACCGACTGGCTGCAACTGATGGATGCGGTCGATGCGCGCGAGGTTGCGCGCATCGATACGGGCGCCGCGTACCGCGAGCGCTTCGGCAATCCGTATGCGGTGATTCATCGCGCGGACATTCACCTGTCGGTCTATGAGGCGGTCAAGGATCATCCGCTGATCGAATTCCGGACGAGCACGCAGGTGTGCGGCTTCGAGCAGGACGGCAACGGCGTGACCGTGACCGACCAGCACGGCGAACGTTATCGCGCCGATGCCGTGATCGGCTGCGACGGCGTGAAATCCGCGATCCGTCATGCGCTGATCGGCGACGCGCATCGAGTGACGGGCCACGTCGTGTATCGCGCGGTGGTCGACGTCGACAACATGCCGCAGGATCTGCAGATCAATGCGCCGGTCGTGTGGGCCGGCCCGCATTGCCATCTCGTCCACTATCCGCTGCGTGGCGGACGGCAGTACAACCTCGTCGTCACGTTCCACAGCCGCGAACAGGAAACCTGGGGCGTGCGCGAGGGCAGTAAGGAAGAAGTGCTGTCGTACTTCGACGGCATCCATCCGCTGCCGAAGCAGATGCTCGACCGGCCGACGTCGTGGAAGCGCTGGGCGACCGCCGATCGCGATCCGGTCGAACGCTGGAGCGAGGGCCGTGCGACGGTGCTCGGCGACGCCGCGCATCCGATGACGCAATACATCGCGCAGGGCGCGTGCCAGGCGCTCGAAGATGCGGTGACGCTCGGCGCGGCCGTCGCACAGACCGACGGCGATTTCGAAGCGGCGTTCGCGCTGTACGAGCGCGTGCGGATTCCGCGCACCGCGCGCGTGCTGTATTCGGCGCGCGAGATGGGGCGGATCTATCACGCGAAGGGCGTCGAGCGGCAGGTGCGCAACGGGCTCTGGGTCGGCCGCACGCAGGCGCAGTTCTACGACGCGCTCGACTGGCTGCACGGCTGGCGCGCGGAGGATTGCCTGAAGTCCGTCGCGTAACGCGGCGCGGTTGGCCCGATTCCGGCGGCGCGCATTTCAACGACACGACGCGCGACCGCCTTCCTGGAGGAGACACCATCATGGCCGATACGCTGTCCATCGACGTCAGCGAATGGATCGACCGGCATCGCGTTGCGCCGTTTCAGGCCGCGATCGTCGCACTGTGCTTTCTGATCGTCGCGATCGACGGTTTCGATACCGCCTCGATCGGTTTCATCGCCCCCGTCATCCGCGCGGAATGGGGGCTGTCGCCCGCGCAACTCGCACCGGTGTTCGGCGCGGGGCTCGCCGGGCTGATGGCCGGCGCGCTCGTGTTCGGGCCGTTCGGCGACCGGTTCGGCCGCAAGCGGCTGCTGCTCGCCTGCGTGGCGTGCTTCGGCATCGCGAGCGCCGCGTCGGCGAGCGCCGGTGGCCTGACCGAGCTGATCGCGTGGCGCTTCGTGACCGGGCTCGGGCTCGGCGGCGCGATGCCCAATGCGATCACGCTGACGTCCGAATACTGCCCGGCGCGGCGCCGTTCTCTGCTGGTGACGACGATGTTCTGCGGCTTCACGATCGGCTCCGCGCTCGGCGGGCTCGCGGCCGCGTCGCTGATCGAACACCACGGCTGGCGTTCGGTGCTCGTCGTCGGCGGGGCGGCGCCGCTGCTTCTGCTGCCGGTACTTGCGTGGCGGTTGCCGGAATCGGTGCGCTATCTCGTCAACACCGGCGCGGCGCGCGAGCGGATCGCGGCGATGCTCGGTCGCATCGCGCCGGATCCGCATCTTGCGAACGCGTCGTTCATCGCGCCCGCCGGCAAGCCGGCCGGGTCGCCGCTCGGCCGCCTGTTCAGTGCCGACCTGCTGCGCGGCACGCTGCTGTTGTGGCTCACGTTCTTCATGAGCCTGCTCGTGATCTACCTGCTGTCGAGCTGGCTGCCGACGCTGCTGCGCACGACCGGCGCGACGTTGCAGACGGCCGCGCGCGTGACCGCGATGTTCCAGGTCGGCGGCACGCTCGGCGCGATCGTCCTCGGCGGGTTGATGGACCGTTTCGACCCGCATCGCGTACTGGCCTGCAGCTATGCGGCGGCCGGTGTATTCGTCGCCGCGATCGGCGTGTTTGCCGGATCGCCGTGGGGCGCCGCACTTGCAGTGTTCGCGGCCGGCTTCTGCGTGTCGGGTTCGCAGGTCGGCGCGAACGCACTGTCGGCCGCGTTCTATCCGACCGAGTGCCGCACCACCGGCGTGAGCTGGGCGAACGGGATCGGCCGTGGCGGCTCGGTCGTCGGGTCGATGGCGGGCGGCGCGATGCTGGCGATGGGCGTGCCGTTGTCGACTGCGTTTGCCGTCGTCGCGGCGCCGTGCGTGATCGCGGGGATGGCGGTGCTGGCGCTCGGCGTGGTCCGTGCCGGTGCGGCGCGCATGCCTGCCGCGAAGGCGATTGCGGGCGAGCAGGCCTGAGTGAAGGAGGGCGCAAGGCCGCCTGTCGGCAAGCGGCGGGGAGTATCATTATATAAATCAATATAATATTGATTCTTTAATTGTTTCCCCGCCCCGATGAACGACGATCTTTCCACCGGGTTGCCGGACCCCGACCAGATGCGCGCGGCCGCCGAATCGGCCTGCGCGCTGCTCAAGGTGCTGTCGAATCCTGACCGGCTGTTGCTGCTCTGCGAACTGTCCCAGGGCGAACGCTGCGTGAGCGATCTCGAGACGGCGCTGGATATCCGCCAGCCGACGCTGTCGCAGCAGCTCGGCGTGTTGCGGGACAACGTGCTGGTTCGCACACGCCGCGACGGCAAAAACATCCACTATTCGCTCGACAGCCCGGCCGCGATCGCGGTGATGGGCGTGCTGTATGAACAGTTCTGCGGCCCGGCCGCGAAGGGGCGGCGCGATGCAGCTTGATGCGCTTCATTTCACGCCGTGGCTGTCGCTGGCCGGTGGCGTGCTGATCGGGTTCGCGGCCGCGTGGCTCGTCGCGTTCAACGGCCGGATTGCCGGCATCAGCGGCATCGTCGGCGGTCTGTTCACCGCGCGCGCCGGTGAGCGCGATTGGCGCGCCGCATTCGTCGCCGGGCTGATTGCCGCACCGCTCGTGATGTACGTCGCCGGGAACCGCCTGACGCCGCAGGTCGACGCAGGCTGGGTCGAACTGGTGGCGGCCGGGCTGCTGGTCGGCGTCGGCACGCGGTACGCGGGCGGCTGCACGAGCGGTCACGGCGTGTGCGGGATGTCGCGCGGTGCGCTGCGCTCGGTGGTCGCGACCGTGGTCTTCATGGTCGCGGGCTTCGTGACCGTCTTCGTGCGACGGCACGTACTGGGAGGCTGACATGCAGGCAGGATTCGCGTTTCTGGCGGGGCTGCTGTTCGGCGTCGGCCTCATCGTGTCGGGCATGGCCAATCCGCAGAAGGTGCTCGGCTTCCTCGACCTGGCCGGCCGTTGGGATCCGTCGCTCGCGTTCGTGATGGCCGGCGCGACGGGCGTGGCCGTGTTCGCGTTCGCCTGGGCGAAGCGCCGGACGCGGACGTGGCTCGGTTTGCCGATGCAGTTGCCGGCCGTGCGGGCGATCACCGTTCGGCTGGTTGCGGGAAGTGCCGTGTTCGGCATCGGCTGGGGGATCGCCGGGTTCTGCCCGGGGCCCGCGATTGTGTCGATCGGCTTCGGGTCGGCGAAGGGGATCGTGTTCGTCATCGCGATGCTGGCCGGGATGGCGGTGTTCGAGTGGCTCGAGCGGCGCAGGAGTGCGCGGTGAGGTGATGGCCGCCGCGTGCCAAGCAAGCGGTGGCGGTTGATCGGTCAAGGCCGGTCGATCTGCATGAGCGCGGCCGAACCGGATCGCGTCAGATCTCCATCGGATGATGCGGTGTTAGCCTGACGCTTCTCCTTGACGCAGCAAGTCGCGATTTCACGAATGCTCGCGCGCACGATGGCCGCCGCGCATCCTCTCGGACAGCCGGCGCAGGGCCGCACGCCATCCCGCGAGCACGCCGGGCTGTCCGGCCGGCTCCACGATCGCCGTGCTGACCGCACCCGTGCCGCCGGCCGACAGCACCACGTGGCCGGCCGTCTCGAGCGTCAGGCATTCACCTTCGTCGAGCAGGCGGCGAATGTGCTGCGGCGCGTCGGGCAGCCAGTCCAGCCCGCCGTGGCGCAGCGTGACTGCCAGCGCGCCATCGAGCACGATCACCTGGCTCCCCTTGTCGAACCACGCAAAGTGGCTTTGCCCGGCGTCGAGCCGGATGTGATGCGTTTGCATGGCGATTCCTTTTCCCGGTTGCGCGGCCTCGCGACGGCGAGGCGACAGCGTGCAATCAGGTTAGGGAAACGGGCCTCGGCACGACAGATTCAGGGGCCGGGAATCTGTTGCGGTGCAGACGACGATTTTGCGTCGCTGTATCGGTGGGTTTCCCCGGAATCTGTATCTGGCGTGCGATCGGCCACGCGAGCACGATCGGCTGCATGACACCTTTCACCGATTCATCCCGCCCGCCCTTGCCGATGGGCGGCGAACCGCTTTACGAACGGCTCGCCGAGCATTACCGCCGCATCATCGCGGCCGGTACGCTGTCGCCCGGCGACCGGATGCCATCGGTGCGCGCGTTCATGGCCCAGCACGGCGTGAGCCTGTCGACCGCGATCCAGGCGTTCCGGCGGCTCGAGGATACGGGCTGGTGCGAGGCGAAGCCGCGCTCCGGCTACTTCGTGCGGCGCCGCGCGGCGGTTGCGCTCGCAACGCTGCCGGAAAGCGACGGGCCGCCGCTGAGCGTCGAGCCGCCGTTCGCGGGCCTGCACGAGCGCGTGTCGCGCGTGATCGACCGTGCAAACGCGGCGCCCGATGCGCTGAATCTCGGCGGCGCGTCCGCGCTGGCCACGCTGTATCCGGCCGAGCGCCTGCAGGCGCTCGCGATCCGGCTGTTGCGGCGCAAACCCACGTTGCTGACCGACGCGGGGCCCGTCGGCGGTTCGCCCGAGTTCCGGCAGACGATGGCCAAGCGCGCGCTGTCGTATGGCGTGACGGTGACGCCGGACGACGTGATGTCGACGAGCGGCGGCGTCGATGCCGTGAATCTCGCATTGCGCGCGGTGGCGCGCCCCGGCGACACGATCGCGATCGAATCGCCGGCCTTCTTCGGCTTGATCCAGTTGCTCGAAAGCCTCGGCTTGCGTGCGCTCGAAATCCCGGCCAGCCCGACAACCGGCCTGTCGATCGAGGCACTCGAAGTGGCGCTGACCGCGTACCCGGACATTCGGGCCGTGGTCGTCGTGCCGAACCTGCAGAACCCGCTCGGCTGCGTGATGCCCGACGAGCGCAAGGCCGCGCTCGTCTCGCTGTGCTCGCGCCATGGCGTGGCCGTGATCGAGGACGAGCCTTATCGCGAGCTCGTCGAGGCGCCGCAGCCGGTCAAGCCGGTGAAGGCATGGGACCGCGACGGCACGGTGATCTACTGCCCGTCGTTCAACAAGGTGCTGGCTCCCGGGATGCGGCTGGGCTGGATCAGCGCGGGGCGCTGGCACGCGCGCGTGAAGATGCTGAAGTTCGCGCACAGCCGGCACAACGCCGCGTTGCTGCAGGCCGTTGCGGCCGAATTCGTCGGCTCGGGCGCGTTCGATCGCCATCTGCACCGGTTCCGCGAACAGTTGCGCGTGCAGCGCGACGTGACGATTGATGCGATTGCACGGCATTTCCCGGCCGGAACCCGGATGAACCAGCCGCCGGGCGGGATGCTGCTGTGGATCGCGCTGCCGGACGGCGTGCGCTCGGAGCCGCTGTTCGACGCCGCGCTCGCGCACGGAGTCAGGATCGCGCCCGGCTCGATCTTCTCGAATTCCGACCGCTTCGACGGCTATATCCGGCTCGCTTGCACGCGCGTGTTCGATGCGGCGCACGAAGCGGCATTCCAAACGCTCGGCCGCCTCGTACGGGAAGCCACCGCGGCCACGTAAGCGCGGTGTCGGCCGGCCGGGCCAGCGAATGCTCAAGCCCACCGGTTTTCCGAGCCACCGACGCGGCAAGCCGCCGCCATTTCATCGGCTGGCCGAATGCGTGGCGAGGTGCTGGCGGATCAGCGACAGGTAACGATCGCCGACCGAGAAATCGCGTGCGGCGCGCGGCCGTTCGGCCTGGCGCAGCGTGGCCGGTGCGCTCATGCCCAAATACCGGCAGACGGCGGACGGGAAGGGCTTGCGCGTATGCCCGAGCTGGCGAGCCGCGCGCTCGACGCGGGCATCGCCGACCTGGGCGCGGAGCCACGCCAGCACTTGGCGATCGGCTTCGTTGACGATACGGACCAGATGTTCCATCGCGCACCTCACTGTTCATAAATACAGTACTGTAAATATAACCAGTGTTTGCGGCGGCCGCAAGCGGGTGCGCGTGGGGCTGGCCGTTCGGCCAGGGTCAGCGGGCCGGTACGGCGGTTCGCGTGATCCGGCCAGCAGGGGCCGCGGGCGCCACGGGGGCGGCAACCTTCGTATAGCGCGCGTCGGTCAGCGTGCCGAGGAACGCGACGATGTCGTCGATTTCCGCGTCGGTCAGCGCGGGCGGCGTGCCGGGCCGGCGGTTCATCGGCGTCGAGTTGACGTTGATGTTGCCGCGATAGGCGGCCGGCACGTCGTCGAACGTTCTGGCCCCGTGATACCAGAAGCCCGGGTCCGTCGAGCGCGTGTTGTAGAACGCGACCGCATCGCGCAGCGTCGTGAACACGCCGTTGTGCATGAAGGTCTGCTTGACCGCGACGTTGCGCAGCCCCGGCGTGCGCAGGTAGCCGCACCATTGCGTCGGCTCGGGCCAGCGCAGCCGCCGTGCGGTGTCGCACAGTCCGTTGTCGAAATGGCGCGGATCGCGGTTCGCCGGCAGCGCGCGGTTGCGCGGCACTGCGATCGCGTCGTAGCCGAAATCGGTAAAGAGCGAACGCTCCGGGCGGCTCGACGTCTCCGACAGCGTATGGCAGCTCATGCAGTTGCCCTTGTCCGGATTCCGGAACAGCGCGAGGCCGCGCATCTCGGCCGGCGCGAGCGGCTTGCGCGTGCGCAGGAACGCGTCGAAGCGCGACGTGAACGGCGCCATCTCGTCGCTCTGCAGATAGGCCTCGACGGCCAGGCCCATCGCACGCACCAGTTGCTCGGGATCGCGCCGCACCGACGCGCCGAAGCGAGCGGCGAGATCGGGCGCGAGCTCGGTCGCGTCGACCTTGCGCAGCAGCGCGGCCGGCGACCGGTTGTTCATCTCGTTCGGATCGAACAGCGGCCCGCGGATCTGCTCGGCGAGCGTATCCGCGCGGCCGTCGCTGAACAGGCCGCCGAACGGCGACGGTGCGGGCGCGTCGTCGTCCTGGTAGAAGTGGCGGCGCGGCACGTAGCGCACATAGAGCAGCGACGGGGCGTTGCGCTGGCTGAAGCGTCCGGGCCGGCTGCCTTCCGGCACGCCCGGCCCCGCGAGCGAGGCGGCCGACAGCGTCGGCGCGAACGCGCTGGCTCGAACACACGCTGCGCCATGCCGCGCATGACGACGACATCGACTGGATCGTCGTGCAGATGCACCAGGACGCGCTCAGTTCGTCGAAGACGGGCAACGGTTCGGACAAGGGCATTC
>NZ_JAAGPE010000273.1:0-12585 GCF_017104605.1 Burkholderia sp. Ac-20384
TTCAGGCCAGCCTCGGCTTCCTTCAAGATGCTGATGATTTGCTCTTCGGTGAATCGCTTTTTCATTGCCGTTCCTCTCTGGAACGGACTCTACACCGTCACCGTACTAAACGCGGGGAGCAGGTCAGTAACGGTAGACCGTGCGGGACAGTTGCAACAAAGCGCAGGTCTGCCGCTGGCTTGCGCCGAAACGCTGCATCAAGTCCGTGACCAGATCACGGCGCAGAGAAGGCTTCAAAGCTTTTTTGACAGCACGTCCTGCAGCATGGCCTTGTCCAGCGACAGATCGGCCACGAGCCGCTTGAGCTTCGCATTCTCTTCCTTAAGCTGCTTCAAGCGGCGCAGCTCCGAAGGCGATAGCCCACCGTACTTTGTCCGCCAGTTGTAGAACGTCGCGTCGCTGATTCCCATCTTGCGGCACACCTCCGCGACCGGTGTGCCCAGCTCGGCCTGCTTCAACGCGTAGGCAATCTGTTCCTCGGTGAACTTGCTCTTCTTCACGGCATGACCTCCTGGTCTCGATGACAACGTCATGCCGGAATTTTCCACTTCCAAATGGGACAGTTTTGTGGGCTAGGGTCACTCCACAATGCCTGCGGATACCTTGTATATCCGATGTTGATAACCGCCCGCGATCGATGCGAACGATCGCCGTGTTTTCTTTTGCATTTCCACGCGAACTTCCGTCCAATCTCGCGAAGCAACGAGCCATAACGCCAGCAAATCTACGCTATATTGCTCGTGCTTTGTGAGAGCGTCACTGGCGTACGGTCTCCCCCGGCGTCAGCGGCCAACATTCAAGCCCCGAAATCCGGTCGGATAACGGGGCTTCTTTTTCGCTCTCTCGGACGCTCAGCCATGCGTATTTTCGTTGAGTGCGAGAGGTACAAGTTTAGGGTTGCGTCGCAATCAAAAGGCGGTGCGAACAGATCTGGCGCCCGAATTTACGGGCCGCGCGCTTGACCAGTGGGCGGATGCGAACGGCGTCACACTGAAGTTGATTCAGGCGGCCAGGCCACCGCAGAATGGGTACATTGAATCGTTCAACGGCAAGTTCCGAGACACATGCCTTAACGAGCACTGGTTCACGACGCTCACCCATGCTCGGCCCGTCATCGCGGCATGGCATCAGGACTGCAATGAGCAAAGGCCGCACAGCGCACTTAACTACCTTTCGCCATCAGAGTTTGCGGCGAAACATCGGGCAACCGCGAATGCTCCTGCCGCTTTCCAGGAGCTGCTTTAAAGAGACTTTGCTAGAAGCCCATTGGCCCTATTGAAGGGGGCAGGTCACCTCAGAAACTTCGCGCCAGGTAAGCATTTTTCGCAACGCGCATTCTGCACTGTCGACGAACAAGTTACTATCTACGAGCGAACTTACGGCCATCTGTTCCGCACTCGAGACCACCATCCGATCACAGCCAGTCAGGTGTGCAAATGGCGAGTTCTGCGGAGATTCGGGCCATACCTTCTGTCTCTAAAAATCGAAAAGGTATTGAAATGACATCGGTTAACTCAAGCTCCAGTGCCAGTTCAGCTAGCGGTGCCAACTTCCAGCTGCAAGACAACCCCCAAAGCAGCAGTGGAGAAGGTACTCAAACACGAGTGCTCCGAACGCGAACGATCTCAGGACCTCTGGCAGGCCTATCGTCGGGCCCGAAATCCTCCGGCACGACAACATCGTGGAAAGACACATCTTTGGAAGATGCAGCCGCCTTTTCCAGGAGGCCAGGAACCACGCGCTATGCCCGAATCGGCGGAAGTGAAATATCCATCGATGCACCTTTCAAGCTCGGAGCCCCAATGACCACGCAGCACCGGGCTGAACTCGAAGGCGCCGGCAAGGTGACGATGGTGCCGCCGGAGCAGCTTCATACATATAAATTGGGATTTAGTGGCGGCCGTATTGTCGACGCGAACGGCAATAACTTCGATACGCGCCGCGCTGATTCAACAAACAGATCGCACAGTCCAGGCTATGCGATTTTTATCATGGATCATTTCGGGAATTTTTATGCTTCAAATAACCATAAGGAAGGTGTATTTCACCACTCTAGTTTTCTTCATGGTGCTTCAGTTGCATGCGCTGGCGAACTAGAGGTCCATGACGGTGTCTTGAAAAAAATCAATAACAGAAGCGGGCACTACCTGCCGGAAGCATCTCACCTTGGTCAAGCTGCCACGCAACTGCAGCTGCAAGGCATTAATGCGAACCCCAGTATGATGAAAATCTATCGTTGACAGGGTATCCTTTGCGAGTTGCTGAAATACCTCAGTCCGTCCTGCAGGGTGTAAGTTCCCGTGGCCGACCCTGAACCGGAATTATAAACGGATTAAAAAAGAGTTCGAGGGGACGGTTAACCCTTAACTCAACCTGTTAACCCCAATCGTCGTGACAACAGGATTGAGGAGATGGGCAAACCCATCATCGACGACGAACTGTGGTCACTGAGAGGTGGCCGCGCAAATTCGGACAATCGGATAAGTGGATCGGCCGGGGCCTGAGCCAGCGATAATGCAGGCAAAGGAACCGAGAAAATGACGAAACGAACCCGAGGCACGCACTCAGCGGCGTTCAAAGCGAAAGTGGCTCTGGCGGCAGTCAAGGGCGAGCGCACACTGGCCGAACAGGCGCAGCAGTTCGATGTGCATCCGAACCAGATCACGGAATGGAAACGGCAGTTGCAGGAGCGTGCGGCCGATGTGTTCGGTACGGCTGGGTCGCCGTCAACTGAGCCGCCCGTGGACGTAAAGACGCTGCATGCGAAGATCGGCCAGTTGACGCTGGAGAATGATTTTTTGTCCGGAGCGCCCGGCAAGGCCGGACTGCTGAGCGTAAAGCGATGATCGACCGTGCGCATGCGCTGCCGGTTTCGCGACAGACGAAACTCGTCGGCATCGCGAGATCGAGCGCGTATTACCAGCCTCAGTCGGTCAGCCAGGCCGATCAACTGCTGATGCGCCGCATCGACGAACTGCACATGGAGTTTCCATTTGCCGGGGCGCGGATGCTGGCGCGCCTGTTGCGTCGGGAAAGTCATGAAGTGGGTCGCCGCCGCGTGCGCACGCTGATGAAGCGCATGGGCGTGGAGGCGCTGTACTGCAGGCCAAACACGAGCCGGCGCAACGCGCAGCACAAGATCTGGCCGTACCTGCTGCGCGACATGAAGATCCAGCGCGCCAACCTGGTGTTCGCGCTCGACACGACCTACATTCCGATGGCGCGGGGCTTCGTCTATCTGACGGCCGTGGTGGACTGGGCGAGCCGCAAGATTCTCGCGCATCGGGTTGCCATCACGCTGGACGCCTCGCACGCCGTCGAGGCACTGGAAGAGGCATTTGGCCGCTACGGACTGCCGGACATCGTGAACACCGATCAGGGCAGCCAGTTCACGGCAGGAGCGTTCACCGAGGCCGTGCTGGGCCGTGGCGTGCGGCTGTCGATGGACGGCAAAGGGGCCTGGCGCGACAACGTGTTCGTCGAGCGGGTCTGGCGCAGCATCAAGTACGAAGAAGTCTATTTGAAAGCGTACGAGTCGGTCAGCCACGCCCGGCGCTCCATCGGCGAATACATCGATCTGTACAACCGGAAACGGCCCCATTCGAGTCTGAAGGATCAGACGCCGGACGAGGCATACTTCGCGACGCTGCCTGCGATCAAATCGGCAGCATGATTGCCTCGGACGTTCCACTTAAAATCCATGGTCAGCCCGATTTTTGCAAGCGAGGCGGTGTTGACCTAAAGTGGACTTGCTCGAATCTATCCGGGGGCGTGGATGGGAAAGATCCCGCCCCATGATGGGAGCCGCGCCAGGCAAACCTCAAAAATCTCTCAGCATCGAAGTGCTGTTTTTAAGTTCAGGTTACTTGCCCGACCGTTGAGTCGTTTATGCCTTCACGTATCTCGCGTCGCAAAACCAGTGGGATTACCGAAACTGAATCTGTAAGCGAAGGGAAGCGTCAGGCTGCGAGGTCAGCCTCGATGCTTCGATAGTGTGTCCCTTTGGCGAGGATAGCCCAAGCGATCCTCGCCAATTTATTGGCAAGGGCACAGGAGACCACGTTCGAGTGCCTCCGCGCCAGCAGGCTGCAAACCCAGACACCCAAAGAATCCGTCCGGTGCTCGATGCGCCGCATGAGGGCGCGCGCGCATTGCACCAATAGCCGTCGCAACTCCTTGTCGCCACGTTTGCTGATACCCAGCAGGGTCGATTTGCCGCCCGTGCTGTACTGCCGTGGTACCAGTCCAATCGAGGCGGCAAACTGTCTTGCCGAGCCATATTGACGGGCATCGCCGAGCTCTGACATCAACACGCTGGCAGTCATCGGGCCGATACCGGGAATCTCCAGCAGCCGTTCGCTGCGTTCGTCCTCGTGCAATTGCGTGAGCAGTTCTCGTTCGATCTGGCCGATTTGTTCGTCCAGATATTTAAAGTGTGCCTGCAAACGTTCGAGCACGGCTACCAGCCTGGGCGGCAACGATTCCGCTTCCAGCACGGCTGGCAGTCGCCGGATTACCGCCATGCCGCGCGGCAGGCTGATGCCGAACTCCAGCAAAAACGCGTGAATCTGGTTGATCGTGCCGGTTCGATCACGCACCAGGCTCTCGCGCACCCGATGCAAGGCCGACACGACCTGCTGCGCTTCGTTGTGCGGACTCACGAAACGCATGCTTGGGCGCGAAGCTGCTTCGCAGATCGCCTGCGCATCGGCGAAATCGTTCTTGTTGCCCTGACGGAATGGTTTGACGAATTGAGGGGAGATCAGCCGGGCCTCGTAACCCAGCGCCTGAATCCGGCGTGCAATCCAGTGAGTACCGGCACAAGCCTCCATCGCTACCACACAGGCCGGAATATTGCCCAGCAGCTTGAACATCTGGGTACGCGTAGTCTTCTTGCGCCACACCATCCGACCTGATGCATCCTGCGCATGCAGGTGAAAGCTGTGCTTGCCGAGATCAACGCCGATCAGCGATATCGTATCCATGATGCCCCTCCTCCAAAAACAAAAGCCTCTTTCAGCGTAGCCCACTGCGTGAGGATCGGGCTGCCCATCTCATTAATCTCAGAAAACTGTCCGAACGAGTGAGGCCACCTCTGTATCGAGCTGGGCCATCACCACGATGAGGGGTGTTTCAGCCGGCGTCGGTTCTGGGCGTTTTTCGCGGCGGAGGACGCGTCGGACCAGCGTTCCGAGCGGGGGAAGAGGTTCGGCGGGGTTGTCGTGGGGCAGTGGCAGTTCGTCGTTCAGCCGCTGCGCATCGCGGGCGAATTCCCAATCAGTGTGCCGTCCGGACAGAACGATGTGGGCGCGGCTCTCTCCACCGGCAATGCCTTCAGCAATTTGTCGCAGCGCCCTTTCCAGGCGGATATTGTCGAGTTTCGCCTCATCAATGGAGTCAATGAAAAACCATCCCGGTTCATTGCTGTTGCGCCAATCATTTAACCGGTGCCGGTCGGCAGGCCGCAAAGCCTTATCGAGCCCGTCGCGACCAACATCTCGAACAGTCGCGTAGACAGCAAATCTGCCTGCAGCCGTCTGCTGGCGTGCTTGCTCGGACAGCTCCACGGTCTTGCCACTACCGGCCTCAGCTAGGATAACGACGCGGCGCTTAGCAATAAGCTCCGACCAACCCAACAAGCCATTCGACAAGCCAGCCGCGGCCCGAAACCGTGAATGGGCAAGCGGATCTGTATTTTCTCGCCATTCATAAAACTGGCGATTCAGCGGGATGGCGGTCATTGGTATAGGTGCGCAGCGGCAGTAGGTCTCTGTTGAGGACGATTGGCCACGGGAGGCGCCTCAGAGATTGCCAGCGCCGGGCGTTGGCTGATCAGCTGGATACAGGATGGTGTCGGTGATGCGGCCGGCGACCCCATCGAGGTCCGGGAACAACACACCGCGATTGATGCCGGCCCGCTGAAGCTGTCCCCGGATGATGCCGAATTTTTCGCCTGGAATACGAATATAGCGCAGCCGGTCGCGAAACTCAGGGTTGGTGTCGAGCGCGAAGTACTTCGTGTCGAGCCCACTCTGCTTGCCGCGATGCACTGTAAACCAGCCATCCTGCGCAGCGATACGGCGGGACACGTGCCGCGGCTTAAGCAAACGTGTTTGGCCGAGCCCGAGCGGATCTTTGCTCTCCTCGGAGGAGATCAGATCGCTATGCGTAACGGGCAACATCCAGACCGCGCCCGGCAACACGCCGCAGCCCTCCTCGCTTTCACACCAGCGGTTCTCGCACGGTTTCTCGACGGCTGGCTTTTTCACGGAGAACCAAAGAGCCGACAATGCACTCCCCGACCAATCCAGCAAGCGCGTTGGCATCGCGTGGTGTTGCGCGATCGCGAGCCAGTCGGCATTCGTCAGCTCCACGGTCGATTCGACGTGAGGCAGGGCACGCTGCTTGAACTCGTCGAGCATGCGCTGCTCGGTGCCGGGCCGAAGCCGCATCTGGTACGGTCCGCGTCCAATGGAGGGCACAAGTCGCCACGACTCGACTTCCTGACCGCGAAACAATGGGAAATCGAGATCCATCACGGGGACGCTGGCAAGCCACTTGTCGACGTGTTGTAGAAAGCTCACGAGGTCCGTCGCTTCCCCGACACATTGGGCATCGCGGAGATTGGGATCGAGACTGGATGAGGTGCTCATCGGTGAGTCCTTTGTTCTTGGGTCAGGGTACCGTCACCCTGATGCCCCTTCATTCCACTAGCTCCCGCCACGGAATAGAACCACTTCGACAAAGAGCATCGTGGTGCCCTTTGACGATACAACTACACACGCCGTGACTCGCTTCCTAGAGTTTCTACGTAGAAACTGTCGACGACGAGGTCCACACACGGATCACGCATTGGCTGCGCCAACTCGCAGATTTACCCGTGCACATTAACCGCCGCCGTATTCGCCACGACAGGCAGAAAACGTTCAGCATCAGTCCGATTCGATCGGCAAGTTAAAGGAAGGCGTGCCAACATGCTGCACCTGCTCCAGCGCTTCAAGATAGCGATGGACCGGCACCGAAGCAAGTTGCTTATCATGAACACGAAGCAACGCTTCGAGTGCAGTCCGTTCCGCGTCTGTAAAAGTCCACTTGCCACCCCGCTCTGCCCGCGCAATGCATTGGTTGAGTGCGAAGTCCGCGGAGCGATAAAGTTCCGTTTCGCCGTCGGAACGCAAATAGAAGGCGAGCGCGAGCATATTGGACAGCGTGGCGATCGACTCAATATCACCGCTGCCGCCGCAAAGCAGTGCAAGTGCGAGGTGGTGTTTGAGAGAAAGACGACGGACCTGGTCAACCGGAAGGGGTAGTAGTTGCGCCTTCGTCAGTGGCCGTCGGCGCACGGTTAAGTGTTTTCGCATAGCATAATTGCCGTGCCAGCAACATCAAATTTTACCGGGCGACCGCTTCATCGTATTCGCCCATCCATGCGTGTTTAAGCACCTCGGAACCTCGGACGGGAAGTCACGCCTTGCGGCCCCGGCGCTCCAGTTCGATCCTGGTACGTTCCAATTCTCGCGCGAACGTGGCCTCATCCGGGAGGACCGTCTGATACTCCGCTGCGAGTATCTTGTTCGGTAAGTTGCCGAGCGCATAATGCGCTTCCGCAGCGCCTTTTTCGGCACACAGAATCAAGCCAACCGGAGGGTTCTCGCCGGGTTTCATCCAATGTTCACGCGCGTAGTTGAGGTAGAGATGCATCTGCCCCGCGTCCGCATAGCTGAAGCGCCCAACCTTCAAATCGATAATGAGCAGGCATCGCAAGCGCCGGTGAAAAAACACGAGATCGACTCGAAACCAAGCGTCATCGATCCGTAGACGCCGCTGCCGACCTATGAACGCAAAGTCATCGCCGAGCTCGAGGAGAAAGTCCGCCAAGTGCTGGATCAAAGCCGCTTCGAGATCCGACTCCGAATATTCGTCCTTCATGTCAAGAAATTCGAGGAAAAACGGATCGCGGATTGCTTCCTCGGGCGATAGAAGATCGCCGGGTTGCGCGACAGCCGCCTTTCCTAGCAAGGACGCCTTGTTGCGTGACAGCACCAGCCGCTCATAGAGCTGACTGCTTATCTGACGGTCAAGCTGTCGCACAGACCAGCCCTCACGCAACGCTTCAGCCTCGTAAAAGTCGCGAGCAGCTTGCGCTTTCACCGCGAGGAGGCGAACGTAGGCGGACCAGGGCAACGGAAAAGCCTGAGCGATAGAATTTAGCTCAAACGCCACGCCCGTCGACGCATTGACAGCCGCCTTGGTTGATTCTGCAGACGCTGTCGGGAAAATCCAGGCGTGTGTGGATTGTGCCGACAGTGTCTGCACAATCCGATCCGCAGGCCACGTCAAGTAAAAGGCGCGCATCTGTGCGAGATTGCGCCATCCGAAGCCGCGACCGAATCGCTCTGACAGATCGGCGCCCAAACGGCGGATCACCGCCTCGCCATAAGCGGCCCGTTCCTCCCCGCCCTGCTCGAACTCAACGATTCGTCGCCCGATCTCCCAATATGTCGCCGTCATCAGGGCGTTCACCGTGCGCGCCGTCGCTTCGCGCGCCAACGCGACTACATCGGCAATTTCACGGTGTAGTCCCGCATAAGCGGCCTGCCCGACATCACGTTGCGTCACAGTGCGTTCACCACGTCCTTGAACGCCTTGCCGGCGGTGAACTTCACAGTATTCGCGGCCGGGATGGCAATCTCCGCGCCCGTCGTCGGATTTCGTCCCGTGCGGGCGGCTCGCTGCCCTTGCGAAAACGCGCCGAAACCGATCAGCTGTACCGATTCGCCGCGACTCACCGCGTCCGTGATCGCGTCCAGGACCGCCTGGACGGTTTTGCTCGCGTCGGTTTTGCTGACGCCAGCGCTCGCTGCGACCGCATCAATGAGTTCCTGCTTGTTCATGAACAGCCTCGGCAACAAAGTCAAAGCTGCACCCTACCTCATCCCGCTGCACACACGCAAATCGCTGGCCTCCGCCCCACCACTGCGTGCGGCGGGCAGCCCACCAATGAACTCCGGCTTACACCTGTCGCAGCCACGCTCGCCAAGAGCAATCGCGAACGTTTTCCGCCCGGCCAGCGCTCACACAACCAGCGGGCCGGTGCGGGTGTCATCACTCGCGTAGACTACGTGGTCCGGCTTCCGGTGTCACACAACCTGACTGTTTCTCCAGCCGAATCTGCCCGGCCGACCTGCGCGGACTACGGCATCGGTTCGTGCCGCGTCTCCTGCCTCCCCTCTGCCCGCCACCGGCAGCGGGGCCTAGACTCAACTTTAGTCGTGTGAGCCCCACGAGCATCGCTCGCGCAACTAATTTTGTAATCATCTTTGTGCGACCGCAGCATTGCTCGCAGATCCCCACAGCATAAGGCCAGGAAGCCAGATCGGATTTCAACTAAATCTGTAAGCACCGCATTGGCGCCGACAACTAAATTTGTTATCCGCTGTGCGATTTCAACTAATCTTGTTTCGTAATGGTCGACATCCCGGAGGCGACCAATGGCACGACGCGCGCGTCTACGAGCAGGCGATACCTCCAACGAAGGTTTGGGACTGGATGACGTCGATCTCGCCGCCTGGCCGGGAATTGACGAGCTTGCCCTTTCTGCCGAGCGACGTGCACTCTATCTGAGACGCGAGCGCGCGATCCGCCTGTACCTTGACGGTGCGACCGGCCGCCAGATCAAAGCGGAATGCGGCTTCGGACTCGTTCAAACGTACCGGTTGCTGACCGAGCGCTGTCTCAAAGCCCACCCCGACGGGCGCATCCAGGGTTGGCGGAGCCTCCTGCCGTATTCCCGTGTCAAATCCTACGAACGTAACGCTCCGATCAAGCTCAATGCCTGGAGCGGAGGAGCTGTTGCTGCCCTGCAATGGGTCTTCGAGTCTCCTCCCGGAAGCGGATTTGAGGCCCTTTTGCGTGAGCGGATTCTTGGTCGGCGTAGCGAGCTCGAAGCCTCGCGCCGGCCACGCATGGCGGTATTCCGGTGGTTTCTGGCAGAGCTGCGCGCGCGTGGCTTCGAACGCCGCAACGAGTGGCCCTTCAATGTTGACAAGCGCGGTTACGTGACGCTGTCCCGCTTCATCGACCGTGTGCTCGCCGAGCATCCGGCGCGAGCGCGGCATCTGGCTGGTGGAGAGAAGGCAGTGCGCAAGGCGCGAGCGGGTGACGGCACGCGGCGGCCACCGTTGTGACCGTTCGAACGCGTCGAATGCGATGCGCACAAGCTCGATGCCCGGATGGTGGTCCTGGTGCCGTCACCGCATGGTGGCACCGAGCCGCGCCTCATCCACCGGCTTTGGGTTGTGGTACTGATCGAGGTCGCTTCACGGGCGGTCCTGGGCTATCACCTGAGCTTGCGGCGCGAGTGCGCCGCCGAGGATGTATTGCGTGCCATGCGTTGTGCGCTTGAGACTTGGGCACCACGCGAGGTGCAGTTCGGAGATGAGGCCTATGTGCCGGGTGCCGGCCTGCCCTCGTTCCGCATTCCGCAGCTCGCCGGCGCGTGCTGGAATGAGTTCAGCGTCGACGGCGCGCTCGCCAACGTCTGCGCGCGCGTCGAAGGTGTCCTGCGCGACGTGGTCGGCGCGAAGCTCATCAAGCCGCAGGATCCGCAGAGCTACAGCCGCCGACGCAGCATGGATGACCGGCCGTTCGTTGAGTCGTTTTTCGGGCGCCTCGCGGCCAGCGGCTTTCATCGTCTGGCGACCACGACTGGCAGTTCGCCAGCTGGCAAGCGCGGTACCGATCCCGACGCGACCGCGCTTGCCACGCAGTTTCAGCTCGAGTACGCACACGAGTTGCTGGACACGCTGATCGCCAATTACAACGCAACGCCGCACTCGGGACTCGGCTATCGCAGTCCGCTCGAGCAGCTTGAACATCTTGTCTCGCTGGACGGTTGGACGGCCCGCCTGGCGGACCCGCATACGGTGCGCCGCATGGTTGGCGTGCGCAAGCTTTGCACATTACTGGGAGGCATCAAGACCGGTCGCCGACCGCATTTCAATTTCGCAAATGCCCGCTATTCGGCAGAGTGGCTTTGCCTGCGCACCGACCTGCTCGGCCACGCATTCTGGCTGCAGCTCGACAACGAGGACGACGCACGCTACGTCTCGGTATCAACGCAGAAAGGCCAGTTTCTCGGCGTGGTGCGTGCCGCACCCCCATGGCACCGCACGCCTCATTCGCTTTATATGCGCGAGGCCATTCGCGCCCTTGAGAAACGCCGGCTGCTGCATCTGGCAGGTAACAGCGACGCAGTGGAGGCGTTGATCCGATACGCTGAAGCGGCGCCGCAGGGGAAACTGCCGCCGCATCCGGCTTACCTCGAAGCCCGGCGCATCCTGCAGCAGCACGCGGAGCGGCTGGCCGGACAATCGATGGTAAATCTCGCCAGGCGAGCCCCGCAATGCGAGCCCGAAGCGGATGCACCGGTAGCGACTGAGCCACATTGTCAAGTATCCCTCCCGCCGATGCGGCGGGCACAACAATGGTAGCGCCGGCCAGCCCCGCCGAGCCGCTCGTGGCTGCGCATGTTCCGCGTGGTCACCCGGTTGTCACCCGCGACTATTCGCTGTTCACTCTCGCAATTCACGACATGATCGAACGCATCGGCTCCTGGCTGGACGACCAGATTGATGGTGCGACGATCTTCGGGCCGTCACGTTTCGGCAAATCGAGCGAGGTCGACCATTGGATGCAACGCCTGCTATCCGAACGCTACGGCGGCTACCTGCCGCTGGTCGTCTGGAGCCACACCGACTCGGGCAGTGCCGCGGCTGTCGGAAGGTTCTATGCGCATTTGCTCGAGGCCAGCGGTCACCGGCTCGCGCAAGCACGGCGAAGCCCGCTCGAACGTCAGACCATGCTCGTCGAACGCTGGATCGAGCTCGCTGCACAGGGTGGCGGCCGTTTTCTGGTGCTGGTCATCGACGAGGCACAAGGCATGAGTCAGCGCGAATGGATGTGGCTTGTCGAATTGCATAGTCTGCTGGAGAAAAAGCGCATCCGCCTGTGCGTGTTTTCAATCGCGTCGCTCCAATTCTTTGACGAGCCACTCGGCATGGCGCTGGCCGGCGGCGCACATGTCGCCGCCCGGTTCATGCTTGCATCCGCACCGTTTCACGGCGTGCGCAGCGTCGACGAACTCGCCTATGTGATGCGTGGCTATGACGAAGGCAGCGAGTGGCCGGCCGGCTCCGGATGCTCGTTCACGGCGGGGCTGGCGCCACGCCCGTGGGCCGGTGGATTCCGGATGGCCTGTCAGGCCGAAGCGCTGATGCAGGCAATGCACGAGGCGCTGCCGTATCGGTACGCGGGGCCGAACGATTTCCCGATGAAAACCGTCGCGCATGCGGCCCGTCATGTGTTGCTACGTATCGCCAGCGGTGCCGACGTCGACACCGCGACCTCGGCTGAGGCCTGGCGGGCCGCCGTCGAGGGTAGTGCGCACCGCACCCTGACGTAGGCCAAAATAAAGTCGTCACCGTTTGCGAAGTAAAAATGTCACTTCGCCGCCTCGCGTCGGAGATGAAGGGCGAAACCGTCGTGAATTCATGAGGTTGCACGTCGCGAATTAAAGTTGTCACC
>NZ_JAAGPE010000274.1:0-12276 GCF_017104605.1 Burkholderia sp. Ac-20384
CATCGAAGCCCTGGCGAGTTGGCAGCATCACTACAACTGGCATCGGGCTCATAGTGCCATCGGCGGCATTGCGCCGATGGCGAGACTTCCCCCGTCGAGAAACAACCTCTTGACGCTTCACAGCTAGCGCGCCCTCCTCTCGAACCCGCCAGTCGGCCGAAGCCCGCGTCATCGGCAAGCCCAAAGACCTTATGGAGAAAAGGGATTTGTGGGACACAAAGCGCGCCCTTTGCCGTTCGATTAACATTTGCCGCGGCAAGCAACTGTGCCTATACTGCTGCCTAGTCAACTATTGCAGCTTCAGGGTTTTATGTCGGATTCTTCTACCCAACCACCCGTCTCGCCGCTGTCTTCGTATCAGATGAACGACAGCGTCGGTTATCTGATGTCGCGCGTGAAGTCGGTGATGACCAACCTCGTCACGCAGCGCACGCAGGAAGAACTCGGCATCACGGGCACGCAGGCCAGCATGCTGTTCATGATCGCGGTCGGCAAGTGCTCGACGGCCGCCGAGCTCGCGCGCGAGTACGGGATCGACGCAAGCGCGGTCACGCGCCTGCTCGACCGGGTCGAGAAACGCGGCCTGCTGTCCCGCGTCCGCAGCATCGAGGATCGGCGCGTCGTGCGCCTCGAGCTGACCGACGAAGGCCGTGCGCTCGCCGAACGGCTGCCGCCGATTTTCCGCAGTGTGCTCGACCAGGTACTGGACGGGTTTACGCCGGAAGAAGTCGGGTTCCTGAAGAGCATGCTGCGCCGCATTCTCAGCAACTACTGCGAGACCGCCGGCGGCAGCATCACGTAATAGTTGCCATAACAATTACTTTTGACAGATTAATGTAAGGAAATCCTTGCAGTGTCCATCATTCATTCCGAGTCAGGGATCAGCGCGATGAAATCCTCCCCGTTGTCCGTGCGCGCCGGGTCGTGCCGCGCCGCCGTCGCCGCTGCGGTCGCCGCACTGGCGCTGGCGGGCTGCGCGAACTACATCGGCATCAAGAGCGACAAGCAGATCGCTCCCGCGTCGAAATTCGAATCCGCCCAGAGCCTGCCGGCCCAGGGCGGCCAGTGGCCGGCGCTCGACTGGGCCAGCCAGTTCGGCGATCCGCAGCTGCCGAAGCTGATCGACGAGGCCCTGCAGGGCAATCCGTCGATCGCGCAGGCGCAGGCGCGCATCGCAAAGGCGTCGTCGTACATCGAATCGTCGCGCTCGAGCCTGATGCCGAAGGCGGAAGCCAGCTATTCGTGGACGCGCGAGCTGTATTCGGGGAACGCCCTGTTCCCGCCCCCGTACGGCGGCCAGTGGTACAGCGAGAACAACGCACTGGCGAGCGCGTCGTGGGAACTCGACCTGTGGGGCAAGAACCGCGAACGCCTGCACACCGCCGTGTCGCAGGAAAAGGCAGCCGAAGCCGACATGCAGCAGGCACGCATCACGCTTGCGTCGTCGGTCGCACGCACCTACAACTCGCTCGCGCAACTCTATGCGCTGCGCGATATCGCGCAACGCGAGATCACCAACCGCGAGACGGTCGGCAAGATCACCGACGGCCGCGTGTCGGCCGGTCTCGACACCAACGTCGAACGCCAGACGGCGCGCGGCAATATCGCGACGACCCAGGCTTCGCTGTCGGATCTCGATGGCCAGATCACGACGGTGCGCTACCAGCTCGCCGCGCTGCTCGGCAAGGGTCCGGATCGCGGGCTGCAGATCGCGGCGCCCGTGCTGAACCCGAGCGGCGAAGTCGCGCTGCCCGGCAACCTGCCGGCCGATCTCGTCGCGCGCCGCCCCGACATCGTCGCCGCGCGCTGGCAAGTCGAAGCCGCGATGCACGACGTGAAGGAAGCGAAGGCCGAGTTCTATCCCGACGTGAACCTCGCGGCCGGCTTCGGCTTCGATGCGTTCGGCTGGGGCAAATTCCTGAACTTCGCGAGCCGTCAGGCGCAGTTCGGCCCGGCGATCCACCTGCCGATTTTCGACGCCGGCGCGCTGCGCGCGCAGCTCAAGGGCCGCTATGCGGACTTCGACCTGTCGGTGGCGAACTACAACCAGACGCTGATCAGTGCGCTGAACGACGTCGCGACGCAGGTCGCGTCGATCCGCGCGGTCGATCGCCAGATGGGCGATGCGCAACGCGCACTCGACGCATCGACGCGCGCATATGACCTCGCGGTCATCCGCTACAAGGCCGGCCTGTCGCCGCAGCTGCAGGTGCTGACCGCGGACAGCAACCGCCTCGCATCGGAGCAGACGGTGACCAACCTGAAGATGCGCCGCCGCGACATGCAGCTCGCGCTGATCAAGGCGCTGGGTGGCGGGTTCGACGCGACCGGCACGCCGCTCGCCGCACCCGAGGCCGACAAGCCGACAAAACAGGCCGCCAACTGATCCGGCGCCACCACTACGCAGACACTCGAAATAACGGACGGAGAAAATCGCCATGAGCGACCAACAAAACGCCGCCGGCGCGCAGCCGCAGAACAACGGCAAGCGCAAACGGATGATGACGCTGCTCATCGCGGTCATCGTGATCGCGGCCATCGCGTATGGCCTGTACTACTTCCTCGTCGCCCGCTTCCATGAAGGGACCGACGACGCGTACGTGAACGGCAACGTCGTGCAGATCACGCCGCAAGTCACCGGCACCGTGATCGCGGTGAAGGCCGACGATACGCAAACGGTCAAGGCCGGCGATCCGCTCGTCGTGCTCGACCCGGCCGACTCGCAGGTCGCGCTGCAGCAGGCCGAAGCCAATCTCGCACAAACGGTGCGCCAGGTGCGCGGCCTGTTCGTCAACGACGATCAGTACCGCGCGCAGGTCGCGCTGCGCCAGTCCGACCTGTCGAAGGCCGAGGACGACCTCCGCCGCCGCGTGGCCGTCGCACAGACGGGCGCCGTGTCGCAGGAAGAAATCTCGCACGCTCGCGACGCCGTTCGCGCCGCCCAGGCATCGCTTGACGCCTCGCAGCAGCAACTCGCATCGAACCGCGCGCTGACCGCAAACACGACGATCGCCTCGCATCCGAACGTGATGGCTGCGGCCGCGAAGGTTCGCGACGCGTACCTGGCAAACGCGCGTAACGTGCTGCCCGCGCCGGTCACCGGCTATGTCGCGAAGCGCTCGGTGCAGGTCGGCCAGCGCGTGTCGCCCGGCACGCCGCTGATGTCGGTGGTGCCGCTGAACGCAGTGTGGGTCGATGCGAACTTCAAGGAAGTGCAGCTCAAGCACATGCGCATCGGCCAGCCGGTCGAACTGACGGCCGACATCTATGGCTCGTCGGCGGTCTACCACGGCAAGGTGGTCGGCTTCTCGGCCGGTACGGGCTCGGCATTCTCGCTGCTGCCCGCGCAGAACGCGACGGGTAACTGGATCAAGGTCGTGCAGCGCCTGCCGGTGCGGATCGAACTCGATCCGAAGGATCTCGACAAGCACCCGCTGCGCATCGGCCTGTCGATGCAGGTCGACGTGGACATCAAGGACGAACGCGGCGACCAGCTCGTGAACGCACCGAACACCGTCTACGAGACCAACGTGTTCGCGAAGTACGGCGACGAAGCTGACGCCGAAATCGCGCGCGTCATTGCCGAGAACGCAGGCGGCAACGCATCGGCGCCGGCCGCGTCGAAGTCGAATGCCGTCGCGAAGATGATGTAACCGTTCCGACTCCGGAAAAACAACCGACATGGCACAGGCTCCTGTCTCTCACCCGCCCTTGCAGGGCGGGCAACTCGTGATCGGGACGATCGCGGTATCGCTCGCGGTGTTCATGAACGTGCTCGACACGTCCATCGCGAACGTCGCGATCCCGACCATCTCGGGCGACCTCGGCGTGTCGTCCGACCAGGGCACGTGGGTCATCACGTCGTTCGCGGTCGCGAACGCAATCTCGGTGCCGCTGACCGGCTGGCTGACTGACCGCTTCGGGCAGGTGCGCCTGTTCCTCGCGTCGATCATCCTCTTCGTGATTTCGTCGTGGATGTGCGGGCTCTCGCCCAACCTGCCGTTCCTGCTTGGGTCACGCGTGCTGCAAGGCGCGGTGGCGGGCCCGATGATTCCGCTGTCGCAAGCGCTCCTGCTGTCGAGCTATCCGCGCGCCAAAGCGCCCATGGCGCTCGCGCTATGGGCAATGACGACACTGATTGCCCCCGTTGCCGGCCCGATTCTCGGCGGCTGGATCTCGGACAACTACTCGTGGCCGTGGATCTTCTACGTCAACATCCCGGTCGGCATCGCCGCCGCCGCCGCGACGTGGGCGATCTACCGCAATCGGGAGTCGGCCGTGCGCCGCGCGCCGATCGACGGCGTAGGCCTCGCGCTGCTGGTCATCTGGGTCGGCTCGCTGCAGATCATGCTCGACAAGGGCAAGGATCTCGACTGGTTCGCGTCGACGACCATCATCGTGCTCGCGCTGACCGCCGTCATTGCGTTCGCGTTCTTTGTCATCTGGGAATTGACCGCCGAGCACCCGGTTGTCGACCTGTCGCTGTTCCGCATGCGGAACTTCACCGGCGGCACGGTTGCGCTGTCGATCGGGTACGGCCTGTACTTCGGCAACCTCGTGCTGTTGCCGCTGTGGCTGCAGACGCAGATCGGCTACACCGCGACCGACGCCGGTCTCGTGATGGCGCCGGTCGGGCTGTTCGCCATCCTGCTGTCGCCGCTCACCGGGAAGTATCTGCCGCGCACCGATCCGCGCTTTATCTCGACGGCGTCGTTCCTGACGTTTGCGCTGTGCTTCTGGATGCGCTCGCGCTACACGACGGGCGTCGACGAATGGTCGCTGACGCTGCCGACGCTCGTGCAGGGCATCGCGATGGCCGGCTTCTTCATCCCGCTGGTGTCGATCACGCTGTCCGGCCTGCCCGGCCACCGCATCCCCGCGGCATCGGGCCTGTCGAACTTCGTGCGGATCATGTGCGGCGGTATCGGTACGTCGATCTTCCAGACGGCCTGGGACCATCGCAACAACTTTCATCACGCGCAACTGGTCGAGCAGACGAACGTCTACAACCCGACGTTCAACCAGGCCGTCACGCAGATGGGCAACCTCGGGCTGACACAGGACCAGGCGCACGGGCTGATCAACAACATGGCCACGCAGCAGGCCGCACAACTCGGCGTGAACGATCTGTTCTACATCTCGGCGGCGATCTTCGTGCTGCTGATCGGGCTGATCTGGATCACGAAGCCCGAGCGCTCGGGTGGGGGCGATGCAGGTGCCGCGGCATCGGCTGCGCACTGAACACGCAACCTGAACGCAAACAAAAAAGCCCGGTCGACATCGACCGGGCTTTTTTCATTCCGACGGGAGCGCGTTCGCGCGGCTGCGTCAGGCTGCCGTAACGACGAGCCGATCCGGCGCCAGTACGCCGTTCGCCTTGCGAGCCACGCCGAGCAGCCGAGTCGCGTCATAGACACGCACACGCTCGCCTTCGGCCGCATCGATCGGGTCGAGCGCCGACAGCGGCAAACGCTGGCCGTGCAGGAACCGCTTCGCGCTGGTTTCATCGAGACGAACCAGCGGAAATGTCGACAGCAGCGCGTCGACCGGCTGGAGCCACGCATCGCGTGACGCGTCGTCGGCATCGGACAGCGCATCGAGCGTCACCGCATGCTCGAGCGTCAGCGCACCAACACCCGTGCGACGCAGCATCGTCAGGTGCGCACCGCAACCGAGTGCCTCGCCGATATCCTCCGCCAGCGTGCGCACATACGTGCCCTTGCTGCAGGTCACGCGAAACGTCACGTCAGGCAAGTCGCATGCGAGCAACTCGAGAGCGAGGATCGTCACGTTGCGGCCCTCGCGCTCGACGGTTTGCCCCGCGCGCGCATATTCGTACAGCGGCTTGCCATCGCGCTTGAGCGCCGAATACATCGGCGGCACCTGCACGATCTCGCCGGTGAAGCGCACGAGCGCGGCTTCCACCGCTGCGCGGTCGCATTCGACCGGCCGCGTGTCGATCACCTCGCCTTCCACGTCGCCGGTGGCCGTACGCTGGCCAAGACGCATCGTCGCTTCGTAGGTCTTGTCCGCTTCGAGCAGATCCTGCGAGAACTTCGTCGCCTCGCCGAAGCACAGCGGCAGCAGGCCCGAAGCCAGCGGATCGAGCGTGCCGGTGTGACCGGCTTTCTTCGCGAGCAGCAGACGCTTCGCGCGAATCAGCGCGTCGTTGCTCGACAGGCCGACCGGCTTGTCGAGCAGGAGGACGCCGTCCAGCAGGCGCCGGGGCACGCGCGGACGTTGGGATGCTGCAGTCGTCATAGGCCGGTCGAGCTCAGTCGTCCTTGGCGGCCGCGTCGGCCTCGTCGTCGTCCTTCGCGCGCGTCGAGTTCGCTTCCTTGATCAGGCGCGACATTTCCACGGCCTTCTCGATCGTCTGGTCGTAGTGGAAATGCAGCGTCGGCACCGTATGAATGTGCAGGCGCTTGAACAACAGGTTGTGCAAGTGACCCGACGCGTGGTTCAGCGCTTCCTGCGTCTTGGCCGGATCGCCGGTCAACGCGGTGAAGTAGACCTTCGCATGTGCGTAATCCGGCGTGAGTTCCACGCTCTGAATGGTCACGATGCCGATGCGTGGGTCCTTGACCTCGCGCATGATGAGTTCGGACAGATCGCGCTGAATCTGGTCAGCAATCTGTACATTGCGATTGGGGGAAGTACGTTTCCTGGACATGATCGATCCGTGATCCGTTTATCAGGATAAAGCGGCGGCCAGTGTTGGCACGCCACCATGAAAATGGGCGGGACAGGCCCAAGCCTGCCCCGCCCATGAGCCGATGCGCGAGGGTTACAGCGTACGCGCGACTTCGGTCACTTCGAAGACTTCGAACTGGTCGCCTTCGACGATGTCGTTGAAGTTCTTCACCGACATACCGCACTCGAAGCCCTGCTTCACTTCCTTCACGTCGTCCTTGAAGCGCTTCAGCGATTCGAGTTCGCCCGTGAAGATCACGACGTTGTTGCGCAGCACGCGCACCGACGACGAGCGCTTGACGATACCGTCCGTCACCATACAGCCGGCGACTGCACCGATCTTCGGTACCTTGAAGACCTGGCGCACCTCGACCATGCCGGTGATGACTTCGCGCTTCTCCGGTGCCAGCATGCCCGACATCGCCGCCTTCACCTCATCCACTGCGTCATAGATGATGTTGTAGTAACGGATGTCGATGCCGTTCGACTCGGCCAGCTTGCGCGCCTGTGCATCTGCACGCGTGTTGAAGCCGATGATGACCGCCTTCGATGCCGTTGCGAGGTTGACGTCGTTTTCGCTGATGCCACCCACCGCGCTGTGCACGATCTGTACGCGCACTTCGTCGGTCGACAGCTTGAGCAGCGACTGCACGAGCGCTTCCTGCGAGCCCTGCACGTCGGCCTTGATGATGAGCGGCAGGTTCTGCACTTCGCCTTCGCCCATCTGCTCGAGCATGCTCTCCAGCTTCGCGGCCTGCTGCTTCGCAAGCTTGACGTCGCGGAACTTGCCCTGACGGAACAGTGCGATTTCACGCGCCTTGCGCTCGTCCGGCAGCACGATCACTTCTTCGCCCGCACCCGGCACTTCGGACAGACCCTGAATTTCGACCGGGATCGACGGGCCGGCTTCCTTCGTCGGCTTGCCGTTCTCGTCGAGCATCGCACGCACGCGGCCGTAGGCCGTACCTGCCAGCACGATGTCGCCTCGGTTCAGCGTACCGGCCTGCACCAGGATCGTCGCGACCGGGCCCTTGCCCTTGTCGAGCTTCGCTTCGATCACGATGCCCTTGGCCGGCGCCTCGACCGGTGCCTTCAGTTCCAGCACTTCGGCTTGCAGCAGCACGTTCTCGAGCAGATCGTCGATACCCGCGCCCGTCTTCGCCGACACCGGCACGAACGGCGAATCGCCGCCGTACTCTTCCGGCACGACGCCTTCCGCGACCAGTTCCTGCTTGACGCGATCGAGATTCGCGTCCGGCTTGTCGATCTTGTTGATCGCGACGACGATCGGCACGCCACCCGCCTTCGCGTGGGCAATTGCTTCCTTCGTCTGCGGCATCACGCCGTCGTCGGCCGCCACCACCAGCACGACGATGTCGGTCGCCTTCGCGCCGCGTGCACGCATTGCCGTGAACGCTTCGTGACCCGGCGTATCGAGGAACGTGATGACGCCACGCGGCGTGTCGACGTGGTAAGCGCCGATGTGCTGCGTAATGCCGCCCGCTTCGCCAGCGGCAACCTTCGCGCGGCGGATGTGGTCGAGCAGCGAGGTCTTGCCGTGGTCGACGTGACCCATGACCGTGACGACCGGCGGACGCGGCAGTTGCTCCGCATCGGTACCCGTTTCGCCTTCGACGAGCAGCGCTTCCGGATCGTCCAGCTTCGCGGCAACCGCGCGGTGGCCCAGTTCCTCGACGATGATCATCGCCGTTTCCTGGTCCAGCACCTGGTTGATCGTGACCATCTGGCCCATCTTCATCATCACCTTGATGACTTCAGAGGCCTTGACCGACATCTTGTGCGCGAGGTCAGCAACCGACACGGTTTCCGGCACGTGCACTTCGCGGACGATCGGTTCGGTCGGCGCCTGGAACGTCGAGCTGTCCTGGTGACGGCCGCGACCCTTCGGGCCGCCGCGCCAGCCGCGGTCGACGCCGCCGCTCGAATCGCCGCGCGTCTTGATGCCGCGACGCTTTGACGCGTCGTCCTGCCAGCCGCCCTTGCCTGCGCCCGGCTTCTTGTTGCGGTCGCCCGCGCCTGCCGGCGCAGTCGTAGCCGGCGCTGCAGCACCGGCCGGCTTCTTCACGGCCGGACGCGCCTGCGCACCTTCCGGCTTTGCCGGCTTGTGCAGCGTGCCCTTCGCTTCGGCCGGCTTCGGCGGCTCGACCGGCTTCGGCGGCTCGACTGCCTTGACCACGGCCTTGCGCGGCGTGTTCATCATTTCGCGAATCGCACGCGCTTCGGCTTCTGCCGCCGCACGACGCTTGCTGATCTCTTCCTGCTCGGCGCGCGCCTTGTCCGCCGCCTCGCGGGCAGCGTCTTCAGCCTTCTTCGCCGCTTCGCGCTGAGCTGCACGCTCGGCAGCTGCGCGTGCTTCGTCCTGCGCGGACTGCGTGCTCGCCGCTTCCTGCTGCTCGGCTGCAGCAGCCTGCTGTGCGGCTGCCTGCTGCTGTGCCGCCGCAGCTTCAGCCGCGACACGCTTCGCCGCCGCTTCTTCTTCGGCGCGACGACGCTCGGCTTCGGCCGCTTCCTCGCGGGCGCGGCGCTCTGCTTCCTCGCGCTCGAGGCGTTCCTGACGCTCGCGCAGTTCCTGCGCCTGCTTCTCGAGCAGATCGGCCTCGCGGCGCGCTTCTTCTTCGCGACGCTTCAGTTCTGCATCGTCGTCCGCTTCGGCGACCTGCGCCTGACCCTGTTCCGCACCCTCGCTCACGTCGTCGCGCTTGACGAACGTACGCTTCTTGCGGACCTCGACCTGAATGGTGCGAGCCTTGCCCGTCGCGTCAGATTGCTTGATCTCCGACGTATGCTTGCGGGTCAGCGTGATCTTGCGCTTGTCGCCGTCGGTTGCGCCGTGCGACTTGCGCAAATGATCGAGCAGACGCGCCTTGTCCGTTTCGGACAGCGCATCGTCTTCACTCGCTTTCTGGACGCCCGCTGCCTGCAGCTGTTCGAGCAGCACACCAGCAGGCATTTTCAGTTCCGCGGCAAATTGGGCTACGTTGTTACTCGCCATTCATTCCTCTTAGTGCAAGGACCGATTCCTTGCGGTTAGCATCGGGTCAGGCCATACGGCCGCCATCAAATCAGTGCGCCATGGTCATTTCTCACTGGAACCAGTGTTCACGTGCTTTCATGATCAACGCCTTAGCGGCATCCTCTTCCATCCCGGTCAAGTCGACCAGTTCATCTACAGCCAGCTCGGCGAGATCGTCGCGCGTCTGCACGCCGTGTTCGGCCAGCTTCGCGAGCAACTCCGGCGTGATGCCGTCGAGGCTCTTGAGATCCAGCGCTGCGTTCTCGACCTTTTCTTCGTTCGCGATAGCCATCGTCAACAGCGCGTCGCGTGCGCGGTTGCGCAGTTCGTGTACGGTGTCCTCGTCGAATGCCTCGATTTCGAGCATTTCGTTGAGCGGCACGTACGCGATTTCTTCCAGGCTCGTGAAGCCTTCGTCGATCAGGATGTCGGCAACTTCTTCGTCGACGTCGAGACGCGCCATGAACAGCGCACGCAGACGGTCGCGCTCTTCACCCTGCTTCAGGGCGGATTCATCCGGCGTCATGATGTTGATCTGCCAGCCGGTCAGCTCACCTGCAAGGCGAACGTTCTGACCACTGCGGCCGATCGCGACAGCCAGCTCGTTCTCGTCGACGACGACGTCCATCGAGTGCTTTTCTTCATCGACGACAATCGACTGGACAGCTGCCGGCGCGAGCGCGCCGATCACGAACTGGGCGGGATCCTCCGACCATAGCACGATGTCGATATTTTCGCCACCGAGCTCGTTGCGCACGGCCTGCACACGGGAACCGCGGATGCCGACGCAGGTGCCGATCGGATCGATCCGCTTGTCGTACGCGATGACGCCGATCTTCGCGCGCACGCCCGGGTCACGGGCAGCCGCCTTGATCTCGAGCAGGCCCTGCTCGATTTCCGGCACTTCCATCTCGAACAGCTTCATCAGGAACTCGGGCGCCGTACGCGACAGCTCGATCTGCGGGCCGCGCGCGGTGCGATCGACCTTCGCGATGTAAGCGCGCACGCGGTCGCCCACGCGCAGGTTTTCCTTCGGGATCAGCTGATCGCGGCGCAGCAGCGCCTCGACACGGCCCGATTCGACGATGAAGTTGCCCTTGTCGAGGCGCTTCACCGTACCCGTCATGATTTTTTCACCACGCTCGAGGTAATCGTTCAGGATCTGCTCGCGCTCTGCGTCGCGCACCTTCTGCAGGATCACCTGCTTCGCGGCCTGCGCGCCGATACGGCCGAACTCGATCGACGGAACGGGTTCCTCGACATACTCGCCGACTTCGACGTCGGGATTCTGGTCACGTGCTTCGAACAGCAGGATCTCGCGATCCGGCTCCTGCAAGCCTGCCTCGTCGGGCACGACGAGCCAGCGACGGAAGGTTTCGTGCTCGCCGCTTTCGCGATCGATATGGACGCGGATTTCGGCGCCTTCGTCGAACAGCTTCTTGGAAGCGGACGCGAGCGCAGCCTCGAGGGCGCCCAGCACCACATCCTTGTCGACGTTTTTCTCGCGCGCCAGCGCATCCACCAGCATCAACACTTCGCGACTCATTATTTGCGGCTCCTAAAGTCAACTTGCGGAATCAGGCGGGCTTTATCGATATCGGCCAGCGTGAAATCCAGCATGGCTGCCTCGCCCTTCTTCCCCTCAAATTCCAAACCGATCGTTTCGCCATTCGGCGCGTGCAGAATGCCCCGGTACGTCTTGCGCCCGTCCAGCGGCTTTTTCAAGGTCACGGAAACTTCGCTGCCAGCGAAGCGCTCGAAGTCGGCCAGCTTCTTCAACGGGCGGTCGAGCCCCGGGGACGAGACTTCGAGCCGTTCGTAATCGATGTTTTCGACCGTCAGGACGTGCTGGAGCTGACGCGTGACCTTTTCGCAATCTTCGAGCGAGATGCCGGCAGGCTGATCGATATAGATGCAAAGCATGCCGCGCCCGGTGCGCTCGAGATCCACCAGCTCGTAGCCGAGCCCGGTGACCGTGGTTTCTATCAGTTCCGTCAGTTGCACTGTGTCCTCTCAGGTGTTCGCGCCCGCCGCTCGCGATTCACCCGCGGGCGCGCGCCTTAGCCGGCGCAGGAAGCGCTACCCGAGATGCCTAACCGTTTCAGCAAAAAAAAATGGGCGGAACGCCCATCTTCTTACTGGTGGTCGCACCTGAGCCGCACATTGAATCCGTACGCCCAGCGACTCCGCGATTATAGCGATTTTTGGCGCAAACGCCAAGCCAGCCGGTAAAAGCAGCGTGTCGCCTGCCTTTACGGGCCCAAAAATGCGAAATCGGGCTGCTCGATCAACGGGCGCCATCGTGACGCGCCGGAGATCGGTTATGCCAGCGGCCTTGCAGCGCCAGGTGACATATATACAGTCGAAAGCAATAAACGCAATGCCCGGCGCCGACAAGGCCAGCCGGATACCGATTCGGCCGGCACGCCGGAGGCCTTGCGCCGCTCGCCTGAATGCTCAGCGGCTGCGCGTACGGCTGCGCTGCGGACGCTGACCACCGCGCGGGCCGCCGCTGTTACCGGCGCCCTCGGCACGATTGCCGTTCGGGT
>NZ_JAAGPE010000275.1:0-234 GCF_017104605.1 Burkholderia sp. Ac-20384
TAAAAAAAAAAAAATACACACTATACTTACGCTCACTATGCTTAATACACTCAAACACAGAAGCAACATGTGCATACCGACTTATAACCACTCACCACACCACACCACTAGCCCCGACGCACCTACCACCTCCATACATACCTCCCCACACCAACTCACTTCCCTACACTTACGACTCTTTCTCCCACCTCAGTACAAGCACTATACTATGCGTGCATCAACATCACTTTCTAA
>NZ_JAAGPE010000276.1:0-12497 GCF_017104605.1 Burkholderia sp. Ac-20384
CCTATGCGCCGGTCGACGGCAGTGCCGCACCGGCGGCGGAGGTGTCGCCGGCTAACGCCGCGCTGCTCGACGACTGGCGCACCTACTTTACCGACGCCGCGCTGCAGGCGTGGATCGACGCGGCGCTCGCGAACAACCGCGACCTGCGGGTCGCGGCCGGGCGCCTCGAGGAAGCGCGCGCGCTGTACGGCGTGCAGCGCGCGGACCTGATGCCGTCGGTCGATGCGAATCTGGGCTATGACCGTGCGCGCCAGTACGACCCGGTCGTACGCGAAAGCGCGATCAGCGGGCTGTATCGCGCGGGCGTCGGCGTCAGCGCGTACGAGCTCGACCTGTTCGGCCGCGTGCGCAGCCTGTCCGACGCGGCGCTCGCCGAATATTTCGCGACGGCGAACGCGCAACGCACGGTTCGCATCGGCGTGATCGCCGACGTGGCGGGCGCCTATGTATCGGAGCGCTCGCTGCACGAGCAGCTCGCGCTGGCGCAGCGCACGCTGGATGCTCGCCAACGCATGGCCGCGCTCACGCAGCGCCGCTATGCGGCTGGCACGAGCGACGCGATCGAGCTGCGCTCGGCCGAGATGCTGGTGGCATCCGCGCGCGCGTCGCAGGCCGCGCTGGAGCGCGAGCATGCGCAGTCCGTGCGGGCGCTGCAGTTGCTCGCGGGCGACTTCGCGCGCAACGTGCCCGACGACATGACCGCGCTCGACACGCTGTCGATCGCGCCGGTGGCGCCCGGCGCACCGAGTACGCTGCTCGAACGGCGGCCGGACATCCGGCAGGCGGAGGCACGGCTCAAGGCCGCCAACGCGCAGATCGGCGCCGCGCGCGCGGCGTTCTTCCCGCGCATCACGCTGACGAGCGACTACGGCTCGGTCAGCGACGCGTTCTCGAGCCTGTTCACCGGCGGCACGAGCGTGTGGACGTTCGCGCCGCGCCTCACGCTGCCCATCTTCGCGGGCGGCCGCAATCGCGCGAATCTCGACGTCGCGAACGCACGCAAGCACATCGCGGTTGCCGATTACGAGAAGACGGTGCAGACCGCGTTCCGCGAGGTGGCCGACGCATTCGCCGCGCGCGACTGGATCGATCGCCAGCTTGCCGCGCAGCAGGACGTGTATGCGGCCGACGGCGCGCGGCTGAAGCTCGCCGAGCGTCGCTACGCGGGCGGTGTCGCGACGTATCTCGAACTGCTCGACGCACAGCGCAGCACCTACGAGTCGGGGCAGGAGCTGATCCGGCTCAAGCAGCTCAGGCTCGCGAATGCGATCACGTTGTACCGCGCGCTCGGCGGCGGCTGGTCGCCCGCGTCGGCGGAGGCCGCAGCTTCCGCGTAATGCCCGTCGCCTGACGCGACCACGCGTCGGGCGGCATCACGGCGGCAGCACGCCTCGACGTGCTGCTGCCGCTTCCTTCGATCCCTACCGCTGTTCCAGCGAATCTTTCCCCACTGACAGGCCGGCCAGGACGTTTTTCATCCTGCAGCAGCGCGCATGGGCGCGTTCCGGAAACCCCTCGTCCTGCGACCGCTCATGTCGCGATTCCGCGCAAACGTGTGCGGGTCATTTTTCCTTCTTTCTCTCATGCGACACGGCCCGGATGACGGGCTCCGGCGGCCGCTCATCCGGGCGATTTAGGATCTGGAATTGACAATTGAATTAACCATATATTGGAAATAATGAGGGCGGCAAAGTGTCGCAGCAAAACGTTTGTATTCATGTCGCAATCGTTTGCGAGAAAAAATTGCATTGATTGAATCGATCTTTAATTTCCTGTTTGTTGAAAATGATTTGATATTGGCGTTGTCGTCCGGCAACGATGGCGGCGTTGGACAATGTTTTGTCCTTTTCGTGGATGATTTTGCCGGAGCCAATGCCAGCAAGGCGGAGCAGGGCGGCCGAGGCTGTCTATCGAAAATGTCTTTAATCTTCAATTGCTTCCATCAAATAGAAAAGGACTGCGGATAAAAATCGCGTGATTGAAAATTGACGGGAAATAGTGCGGGTTTAGAGGGCTAAATCGAACATTGTCAGAAGCATTTGACAATGATTTACAGAAAACTTTCACGATTATCTCGATAATGCCGCCTCGTGACGGACGGGAGCCAACCACACGCTGCCGTTTGTGTCCGCCACGTCATCTATTCCATTTGCACTCCTTACGGGAAACGTCATGAAAAAATCCCTCCTGACCGCTGTCGCACTCGCGGCCCTGTCGACCTCGGCCTTCGCAGCGGGCACCGGCACGATCACCTTCAAGGGCGAGATCGTCGCGGGCGCATGCGGCATCGATTCGGGTTCGGTCAACCAGACCGTGCAACTCGGCAAGGTGCCGACCAACGCGTTCACGAAGGCTGGCGACAAGTCCCAGTCGGTTCCGTTCCAGATCACGCTGACGGATTGCGATACCAGCGTTGCGAAGCAGGCGAAGTTCACGTTCACGGGCACGTCGAACGCAACGCAGCCGAAGCTGCTCGCGACGATCGGTTCCGCGACCAACGTCGGCATCCGTCTGCAGAGCGCGTCGGGTGAAGACCTCGACAACGGCGTCGAGCAAGCTGCGCCGACGCTGCTGTCGAATGGCAACAACATCGTGACGTTCGGCGCGCGCTACGAAGCGACGGCTGCCGGCGTGACGCCGGGTACGGCCGACAGCGTCGCGAACTTCACGGTTCGCTACGAGTAAGCGCCTGTATCGGAGGAGGGGTGCGTGCATCCCTTCCTCCCTCTGCTTTCCTTCCTGTTTTCTCCTCCTCGGACTTCCGGTAGCGCCGCGTGCGAATCAGACATTCCTTCCTTTGCGTCTCCGTGCTGGTTGTCGGCAGCCAGAGCCATGCGACGGAATTCAATTCGTCGTTTCTCGACATCGACGGAACGAGCAACGTCGACCTGTCGCAGTTCTCGCAGGCCGACTTCACGCTGCCGGGCGAGTACATGCTCGACGTGCAGGTCAACGATCTGTTCCTCGGGCTGCAGGCGATCGAGTTCGTGGCCGTCGACACGTCCGGTGCGGGCAAGCCATGCCTGCGTCCGGAACTCGTCGCGCGGTTCGGCCTGAAGCCGTCGCTCGCGAAGGACCTGCCGCGTTTCCAGGGCGGAAGCTGCGTCGACCTGACGGCGATCGAAGGCGCAACCGTGCGTTACCTGAAAAGCGACGGGCGGCTCAAGATCACGATTCCGCAGGCCGCGCTCGAGTTCACCGATTCGACCTACCTGCCGCCGGAGAACTGGTCCGAAGGGATTCCCGGTGCGATGCTCGACTATCGCGTGATCGCGAACACGAACCGCAGTTTCGGTGCGGACGGCGGGCAGAACAATTCGATCCAGGCCTACGGGACGATCGGCGCGAACTGGGATGCGTGGCGCTTTCGCGGCGACTACCAGGCGCAATCGAACTCGGGCAACAAGGCATACGCGGACCGCACGTTCCGCTTCAGCCGGCTTTATGCATTTCGCGCGCTGCCGTCGATCCAGTCGACGGCGACGTTCGGCGAGGACTACCTGAGCTCGGATATTTTCGACACGTTCGCGCTGACGGGCGCGTCGATCCGCAGCGACGACCGCATGCTGCCGCCTTCGCTGCGCGGCTACGCGCCGCTGATCTCGGGCGTCGCGCGCACCAACGCGACCGTGACCGTGTCGCAGGCGGGCCGCGTGCTGTACGTGACGCGCGTGTCGCCGGGCGCCTTCGCGCTGCAGAACATCAACACGAGCGTGCAGGGCACGCTCGACGTCGCGGTCGAGGAAGAGGACGGCAGCGTGCAGCGCTTCCAGGTGACGACGGCCGCCGTGCCGTTCCTCGCGCGTGCCGGGCAATTGCGCTACAAGATGGCGCTCGGCAAGCCGCGCCAGTTCGGCGGCGCCGGCATCACGCCGTTCTTCGGTTTCGGCGAAGCGGCATACGGCCTGCCGCTGGACTTCACCGTGTACGGCGGTTTCATCGCCGCATCGGGCTATACGTCGATCGCGCTGGGCGTCGGCCGCGATTTCGGTACGTTCGGCGCGCTGTCGGCCGACGTCACGCATGCGCGGGCTCGCCTGTGGTGGAACGGCGCGACACGCAACGGCAACTCGTACCGCGTCAACTATTCGAAGCACTTCGACGGGCTCGACGCCGACGTGCGCTTCTTCGGCTACCGTTTTTCGGAGCGCGAATACACGAACTTCGCGCAGTTCACGGGCGACCCGACCTCGTATGGTCTTGCCAACAGCAAGCAGCGCTATTCGGCATCGATGTCGAAGCGCTTCGGCGACACGTCGACCTATTTCTCGTACGACCAGACGACTTACTGGGCGCGCGAGTCCGAGCAGCGCGTCGGCATCACGCTGACGCGCTCGTTCTCGATCGGTGCGCTGCGCAACCTAAGCGTGAACCTGTCGGCATTTCGCACGCAGAGCGCGGGCGGGAGCGGCAACCAGTTCTCCATCAACGCGACGCTGCCGATCGGCGTCAAACACACCCTCACGTCGAACGTGACGACGGGTAGCGGCAGCACGAGCGTGAATGCCGGCTACATCTACGACGATTCGGCCGGCCGCACCTACCAGATCAACACGGGCGCGACCGACGGCCGTGCATCGGCGAACGCGAGCTTCCGGCAGCGCTCGTCGACGTACCAGCTCAACGCGCAGGCGTCGACGCTCGCCAATTCGTATGCGGCCGCGTCGCTCGAGGTCGACGGCTCGTTCGTCGCGACGCAGTACGGCATCTCCGCGCACGCGAACGGCAACGCGGGCGATACGCGCTTGCTGGTGTCGACCGACGGTGTGCCCGACGTGCCGCTGTCCGGCTCGCTCACCCATACCGATTCGCGCGGCTATGGGGTGCTCGACGGGATCTCGCCGTACAACGTGTACGACGCGACCGTCAACGTCGAGAAGCTGCCGCTCGAAGTGCAGGTGACGAACCCGATCCAGCGCATGGTGCTGACCGACGGCGCGATCGGCTTCGTGAAGTTCACCGCCGCGCGCGGCAGCAACCTGTACCTGACGCTGACCGACGCGGCCGGCAAGCCGCTGCCGTTCGGTGCGTCGGTGCAGGACGCGGCGAACGGCAAGGAACTCGGCATCGTCGGCGAGGGTGGCGCGGCGTTCCTGACCCAGGTTCAGCCGAAATCCACGCTCGCGGTGCGGGCGGGCGAACGCACGCTTTGCACGGTCGACACACTGCCGAACCAGCTCCAACTCGAAGGCACGCCGATCCCGGTGACGTGCCAGACACCCGGCGAGTCGCATGCAGCGGCCGCGCGGGTCGAACGATGATTCCACGGATCCTGCGATGAACCATTTCTTCTCCCTTTCCTTTTCGCGGCGCGCATGGGGCGTGTTCGCAACCGCCGGCGCGCTGCTCGCGGGCGCCGCGCACGCGGCGATCGTGCCGGACCGCACGCGCGTGATCTTCAACGAAGGCGAACGGGCCGCGATCGTCACGATCACCAACAAGAGCACGACCTATCCGTACCTCGTGCAGTCGTGGCTCGAGGACGCGAAACACAACAAGATCACGTCGCCGCTGATGGTCGTGCCGCCGCTGCAGCGCGTCGAGGCGAACGAGCGCAACGTGCTGCGGATCGCGAAGCTGCCGGGTGCCGACCTGCCGGCCGATCGCGAAACGGTGTTCTACCTGAACATCCGCGAAGTGCCGCCGAAAAGCGATACGCCGAACTCGCTGCAGATCGCGCTGCATACGCAGATGAAGCTGTTCTATCGGCCGAAGGGCGTGCAGCCGGTGCGCGACGAGGACTGGACGCTGCCGATGACATTGCGCGTGGACGCGGCCGCGCACAGGCTGGTGTTCGACAATCCGACGCCGTACCACATCACGATCGTCGACGTGGCGTCGGGCGCACAGAAGACGCCCGTGCCGCTGGACCCGGTGATGGTCAGCCCGATGAGCACGGCCGACGTGCCGTTCAAGGCCTCGATGCCGTCGACGCTGTTCGTCACGCATGTGGACGACTACGGCGGCCAGGTGGCGGTCGAGTATGCGTGTGAGGCCGGTGCCTGCAAGAGCGTGAAGAAATGAGCGGGGGCGCAAGACAACGCGTGTCGCCGCTCGCGTCGTGGCTGCGCTGGGTCGTGCTCGCGATGCTGATCGCGGCGGTGCAGCCGGCATGGGCGCTGCGCTGCCTGAGCGACGGTGGCGCGGATTCGCTTACCGAGCCGATCGGCGGTGTCGCATCGTATCCGACGGACGCGCAGGACGGGTACGTGATCTGGGTATCGCCGCCGCGCACGACGACGGGGTACTGCTACAAGGACTACGGCGGCAGCGCACTGGACTTTTCCGAGAAGGTTTACTTCTACGCGAACCCCAGATCGCAGGATCCCGCCGCATGGGGGCTGGAGATCGGCATTCGCTATGGTGGCCAGGACTATTTCGGCCTGGGTAGCGGGCCGAGCGCGCGCGTGGAAACCACCACCACCGTGGGTCCGTGCTCGCGCACTGACTTTCAATGGGGGCGCTGCGAGAAGGTGCCGCTCAGCATTACGTATCAGGTGGTGATACGCAAGAAGGGCCAATGGATGCAGCCGCCGAACGACATCTATGCGGTCTTCCAGTTCGACGGCAGAGGCGGCCTCAACGCGGCCCGATCGAGTTTTCAGTACCGGCTGAGCGGGTTGTCGCGCCTGAAGCCGACACCGTGCCTGGTCGACGTGCTGGTGACGCCCGAGCCCGGCATCGTCAATTTCGGCCAGGTGCAGGCGTCCGGCAATGGCTTCCTGCCGGCCGTGCCGCGCCGGCGGTTCTCGTTGTCGCTGACGAAGAAATGCAGCATCCCGATTCGCGTCGACGGTTATTTCGAGGCGACCAAGGGCACCGTGCAGAACGGTTTGCTGGTACCGGCGACGAACAGCAACTTCGGGATCGGCCTCGAGGATAGCCAGGGGAAGGCGATCGAGTTCAACAAGCAGTTCACGCTCACGCAGTTTGCGGCCAACGTCGCGAATCAGACCGTGTTGCTCGATGCGGTGCTCAAGTCGTTCGGACCACCGAAGATCGGGCCGTTCGATGCGTCCGCCACGATCCGGATTTTCCTGTATTGAGCGTTGCGCGGTATGAGCGACGTGTGTCGCAAAGAGACGTCGCCTGCACCGGAATTTCATTGACGAACCGACGGAGGAGAAGGAGATGCATCCGAGACGCTGTATCGTTGCGGCCATGCTGGCCGTGTCGGCAATGAGTGCGGTTCACGCACAGACTGTATCGGCGGGCGGTTATTCATTGACCGTCCTCGGGGATTTGGGCGGGCCACGCAACAGTCGCGCCTATGGTTCGACCGTCAGCGCGGACGAGAAGACGATTGCGGGCTTTTACCGGCGTGACGAGGCACCGTCCGATGTCGTGGCATTTTCGTGGTCTGCGGCGACGGGATGGCAGGAACTTGCCGCGCCGGCAAATGCGATCGATTCGAGCGTGCGGGCCGTGTCCGCCGACGGACGTATCAGCGTTGGATCGATCAGTACGCCCCGGATCGACAGCAGCAACGGCGAGAGGTGGGCCGTGCGCTGGCCGGGCGACGGTCGCGCGCAGAACCTCTTCCAGGGTGTCTCCGAAAAGTACATGATCGGAGCCGCCGAGGTGACGAATCGAGACGGCTCCATCGTGGCCGGCAGTTTCTATAGCTTCGCCAGTGGCAACGCGATGTTCCGCTGGGACCCGCACGGCGGTTTTCGGCAATTGACTGTCGGCGATTTCGCCGGCCAGTTCCTTGCGATGAATCAGGCGGGCGACGCCGCAACGGGCTTTGTCGGCAATGTCGATGGCGTGTATGGCTCGCGCGCGTTCATCTGGACTGAACGTTCGGGCATTCGAATGCTGCCGACGAGCGATGCCAGCGCGACGAAGTGGGATATGGGTTGGGGCGTGACGGCCGATGGGCAGACGGTCGTCGGCAGCATCGCGACCGGGCAGATTCTTGACACACCCGGGGGTAGCGCAATGCTCGCGACGGAAGCGGCACGCTGGACGAACGGAGGTACCGTCGTCGAGCGACTCGGGATGTTCGACGGCGACAACTACAGCAGTGCGTCGGCCGTCAGCGCGGACGGCCGCGTGGTGATCGGCAGTTCGGGTAACAGTAAGGATTTCGCGGAACGCACCTTTATCTGGACACGAGAAAGCGGCTTGCGCAGCCTCGATGCGCTGCTGCAATCGGCGGGTGTTTCCGTCGGCACACTGAGCTTGACCGGCCTGATCGGACTGAGTCCGGACGGGCAGACGATCACGGGCCAGGGATACCGAGAGGACGACCCGGCCGGCCGGCCTCAGTTCTGGCAGGTGCATATCGATGCGGCGACGTTGCGGGCCTTGCCGGCTGCTGCACCGGGTGCGGACGCCCGGCGCGCGCAGGCATCGATGCTGAAGCTCGATGCGCGGGCATTGGCGACGAAACGCTCGGCGGCAATGCGCGGCGATGTATGCCGCACCCCGACCGGTCGTGCGTTGCTCGTTCGATGCAGATCGCTGCCGCAGCGTCCGTAAGACGAAAAAACGCCGGCAAGCCGGCGTTTTTCACATCTGCTGCGCGATGCTCAGCGCACCCAGCGGCACATCTTGTGATGGTGATGATCGAAGTGACACACGCGGTGCGGATGCGCTTCGGCGATGGCCGGGACGAGCACGGCCGCGGCGAGCGCCGCGACGGTCAGGGTTTTGAGTAGCGTCTTCATGTTGAGGTCCTGTCGTTGAATAGCGGATCACGGGAGCGGCAGCGCATTACCACTGCGGCCGCTGATCGTCGCGATGGTCGTCCCGGCGATCGTCGCGGCGGTCGTCATGCCCGGCGGGATGCTGAGCCTCCCAGTCGCGGCGCTCCCAGTAGCGATTTCCGTCCCAGTAACGATCGCCATGCCAGCCGATCGTGACTTCGGCCGGGCCAGGATAGGCAACGCATCCGGTGAGCATCACGCTCGACAGCGCACCAATCATGACAGCGGATAACACGATGGATTTCATGTTGTTCTCCCTTGGAAACGGCACGTCGATCGTACGAGCCCTCAAAATTTCACGTGGTAATAAGTTGCTACCGCACATGACAGGCGCAAGCGTTTCGTCAGAACCGTGAAAGGGCGTGTCGGTGCAGGCGCCAACCATGTGCGCCGCACGGACGCGCCAGTGGCCGCGTGCCGCGACCACCGGCTGGTGTCCTATCTGTCAAAGCAACGATTTCGCCGATTGTTCAGACAAATCCTGACAACCGAAAGGGATATCTCGTAATCGGATTGAGAATGATTTGCGTTTACGTTAAATTGCGCTATCTCGGAATTTGACGGAGCAGATCGATGGCGATGGCGGAAGTGCTCGACCGACCGGCGGCGGCAGCGGCGAACCCGTTCCTCGGCAGTTTTTCCGACCGGCCGCCGCGTGCGCGCCGGACCGCGGAACCCCGTGCGCAGGGCGCGTTGCTCGACGTGCTGATCTCGCATCGCGCGATGCTCGTCAATGTCGCGCGCGGCTTCGTCGGCTGCGCGAGCCGCGCCGAGGACGTCGTGCACGACGTGTTCGTGAAGCTCGTCGAATTCCCGAACCAGGACGCGGTGCGCCAGCCGGTCGCGTACGTGACGCGGATGGTGCGCAATGCGTCGATCGATGCGTGCCGCCGGCAAAGCCTCGAGAACGTCTATCACACGGAAGAGGACGACGGCTTCGACGTGCCGTCGCCCGAGCCGACGCCGGAAGCCGCGCTGCTGACGCGCGATACGCTGCGGCGCGTGTGGGCGGCGCTCGACGACCTGCCGGCGCGCAGCCGCGCGGCCTTCGAGATGGTGCGGCTGCGCGAGGAGACGCTGCAGACCGCGGCGCGCGCGCTGAATGTATCGCAGACGCTTGTGCATTTCATGGTGCGCGACGCGGAGCGCCACTGCGCGGAATGCCTCGACGCATGCCATCGCGGTGTCGCGTGCCCGGTGTTCCTGGGCGGCCGCGCACGGCGCCGGTAAAAAACCGCGCCGGCCAATCGTCTATCAGACAGGAGCGGCCGAAACCGCCGCTTCGCCACCTTCAACCGCCTCAGCGATTTCCGATCATGACGCAAGCCACGACGCCTTCCGCCGACACCGACGACCTCGTCTATACGGTCGTCATCAACGACGAAGAACAGTATTCGATCTGGCCGACGTTCCGGCCCGTGCCGGCCGGCTGGCGCGAGATCGGCGTGAGCGGCCCGAAAGCCGACTGTCTCGCGCACATCGAGACCGTCTGGACCGACATGCGCCCCGCGAGCCTGCGCCGCGCGATGGACGGCGAGCGCGCATCGCGCGCGTCGTGACCTGCTGCGCCGCGACCCGGCGCACCACCTGAAGAGGACGTTGCATGACCCTGCTTTCGTTGCCGACGCTCGACGACCTGCGTATCGAGCCGGGGCTGCCCACCGTCGTGTCGCCGCGCGGCAGCGATGGAATGTCGATCGACGATGTTGCGCCGCTGGCGCGCGAGATCGCGGCCGACACGCTCGAACGGGCGGGCGGCGTGCTGTTCACGGGTTTTCACGTGCCGTCGATCGACACGTTCCAGCAGTTCGCGGCGTCGTTCGGCGATCCGCTGATCGGCTATGAATACGCATCGACGCCGCGCAGCCAGGTCGAAGGCGCGGTCTACACGTCGACCGAATACCCGCCGCACCGCGCGATTCCGCTGCACAACGAGCAGTCGTACACGCGCGAATGGCCGCTGCGGATCTGGTTCCACTGCGCGCTCGCGGCGCCGAAGGGCGGTGCGACGCCGATCGCGGACAGCCGCGCCGTCTACCGCGCGCTCGATCCTGCGCTGATTGCGCGCTTCGAGAAGCGCGAACTGCTGTACGTGCGCAATTTCGGGCAGGGGCTCGACCTGCCGTGGCAGCAGTCGTTCGGCACCGACGAGCCGGCCGAGGTCGAACGGATGTGCGCAGTGCGCGGCATCGAATGCGCGTGGCGCACGGACGACGACGGCGAGCTGCTGCTGCGCACCCGCGAACGTTGCCAGGCTGTTGCGCGCCATCCGCGCACCGGCGATCGCGTGTGGTTCAACCAGGCGAACCTGTTTCACCTGTCGGCGCTCGACGACGACATGCAGGAAGCGCTCGTCGACGCGGTCGGGCTCGAGAACGTGCCGCGCAACGTGTATTACGGCGACGGCGAACCGCTCGAAGCCGACGCGCTCGCGGAGATCCGCGGCGTGCTCGACCAGCAGCGCATCGTGTTCCCGTGGCGCACGGGCGACGTGCTGATGCTCGACAACATGCTGACCGCGCATGCACGTGACCCGTTCGAGGGGCCGCGCAAGGTCGTGGTCGCGATGGCGCAGAGTTACACGGTCCCGCGCGACCGAACGGAGGATTGATGACGCGTAGTACCGCCGCGCTTGCCGCGCGCGGGCTGTCGGTAGGGTATCGCGACCATGTCGTGATCGACGGGCTGGACCTGTCGATCGCGGCCGGCCGCGTAACCGCGCTGTGCGGACCGAACGGCTGCGGCAAGAGCACGCTGCTGCGCACGCTCGCGGGCCTGCAGCCCGCGCGTGCCGGCCATGTCGAAGTCAACGGCCAGCCGCTCGCGTCGTTTCGCCGTCGCGCGCTCGCGCGCGAGCTCACGATGCTCGCGCAGTTCAACCAGATTCCGTCGGGGCTCACCGTGCGCGAGCTCGTCGCGTACGGGCGCTATGCGTACGGCGGCTTCCTGCGCGGGCTGTCGCGCGCCGATCACCTGGCGATCGACGAGGCGCTCGAGACGAGCGGCCTCGCCGACGACGCGAACCGTGACGTCGGCGCGCTGTCGGGCGGCGAGCGTCAGCGCGCGTGGATCGCGATGGCGCTTGCGCAGCAGGCGCCGATCGTGCTGCTCGACGAACCGACGACCTATCTCGACATCCATCACCAGCTCGACATCCTCGATGCGCTGCGTACGCTGAACCGCACGCGCGGCCTGACGATCGTGTGGGTGCTGCACGACCTGAACCAGGCGGCCGCGTACAGCGACGAGATCGTGCTGATGCGTGCGGGCCGCCTCGTTGCGCAGGGCACGCCCGACGCGATGCTCGATCCGGCGCGGCTGCGCGCGGCGTTCGGCGTCGAGATGCTGAAGCTTTCGCACCCGCAGACGGGCGCGCCGATGTGCGTGCCGGCCTACGGGCCGACGACCGACGGCGTGCCGCAGGTGGCCGGCGTCCTCGACCGGGATCTCGCCGTATGACGACGCTCGCGATGCGCAAGCGCCTCGCGGCGGCGGGGAAGGGCCCGGCATCGGGCCGGGCCGGCGCGATCGCGCTCGGCCTCGTCACGTTGATCGCGCTACTCGCGGTGCTGCGCGTCGCCCCCGATCTGCGCGTGTGGTGGGACGCCGTGCCCGGCAGCGATGCCGCTGCGCTCGCGCACGTGTTCCTGTTCGACCTCAACCTGCCGCGCGTCGCCGCCGCGCTTGTCGCGGGAGGCTGCCTCGGCATCGCGGGCGCGAGATCGGACGGGCACACCGCCGGACTCCACTCACGTCCTGTTATCTCCTCTGCCGTCTCATGCTTGA
>NZ_JAAGPE010000026.1:0-58931 GCF_017104605.1 Burkholderia sp. Ac-20384
CATCGAAGCCCTGGCGAGTTGGCAGCATCACTACAACTGGCATCGGGCTCATAGTGCCATCGGCGGCATTGCGCCGATGGCGAGACTTCCCCCGTCGAGAAACAACCTCTTGACGCTTCACAGCTAGTCCGCGTAACCGGGATTGCGTCGATCGAGCCGGCGCAGCAGGCCGGGCCAGACGAGCGCCCCGGCGCCCATCCCGCGCGTCACGGCAGCGATCTGCTGCTTGATGCCGTCGAGAATCGGTTGCGCGATCGGCAACAGCGCCGAGCCGCCCGCCTGTGCACGGACCTGTATCATGCAGGCCGCTTCGAAGAAGTACATCGCGACGAACGCGTCTGCCGGCGTCGCGCCGACGGTCAGCAGGCCGTGGTTGCGCAGCATCAGGTTCGTGTTGGCGCCGAGGTCGTGCACGAGGCGCGCCTTCTCGCCCTCGTTGAGCGCAATGCCCTCGTAGTCGTGATAGCCGAGCGACGCCAGCACGCCGAGCGACTGCTGCGAGAGCGGCAGCAAGCCCCCTTCCTGCGCCGACACGGCGACGCCGTTGATCGAATGCGTATGCATCACGCACAGCGCGTCGTCGCGGGCCGCATGCACCGCGCTGTGGATCGTGAAGCCGGCCGGGTTGATCTCGTAAGGTGATTCGGACACCTTGCGTCCGTCGAGATCGACCTTCATCAGCGACGATGCCGTGATCTCGTCGAACATCATGCCGTACGGGTTGATCAGGAAGTGGTGTTCCGGGCCGGGCACACGTGCGGAAATGTGGGTGAACACGAGATCGTCCCAGCCGAACAGCGCGGTGAGGCGGTAAGCCGCCGCCAGGTTGACTCGCGCATCCCATTCGGTGGGGGAAACTGCCTGCTTCACGCTGACATCGGATGAGGCCACGTCGACACTCCTTGTTCAAGGATGGATGCGTACCGGGCCGCACGATGCGGCCCGGCCTGGGGATTGTGTCACCCCGCGCGGGGCTTCGCGAGCTGGTCGGCAACCGGCAGGCTGCGGATGCGCGTGCCGGTCGCCGCGAAGATCGCATTGGTCAGCGCCGGCGCAACGGGCGGCAGGCCCGGCTCGCCCACGCCGCCGAGCGGGGTCGCAAAATCGTCCGGTGCGACGAGGTGCACACGGATTTCGCGCGGCGCCTCGTTCATGCGCAGCACCTGGAAGCCGTTGAAGTTGGTCTGCTCCGGATGGCCGTCCTTGAATGTGATCTCGCCGTGCAGCGCGATGCCGAGCCCCATCACCACCGCGCCCTCGAGCTGCGAGCGTACCCGCTCCGGATTGACCTGCGGCCCGCAGTCGATCGCGATGTCGACCCGCGGCACCGTGATCTTGCCGTCGGCATCGACCTGCACCTCGCACACCGCCGCCGTGTACGACACGAAGCTGCGATGCGCGGCGATCCCGAGCCCGTGCCCCAACGGCCGCTTGCGCCCCCAGCCGGCCTCGCGCGCGACCGTCTCGACCACGCGCCGCAGCCGGCCGGTATCGACCGGATACAGCGCCGGATCCTCGCCGTAGTTCACGTTCTTCACCGTGATGTGCGGCTCGAATCGCCGCGCAGGCCCGATCAGTTCGAGCAGGAAATCCTTCGGGTCGCGACCGGCCGCATGCGCCAGCTCCGACACGAAGCTCTGGATCCCGAACGCATGCGGGATGTTGTAGACCGAACGGAACCAGCCGATCCGCGTATGCGCTTGCGCAGCCGGATTTTCGATTCGCACGTTCGGAATCGCGAACGGCAGGTCCGCAATCCCCTGCGCGAGCTCGCCCGGCTGCTCATGCACGACGCCGGCCCGGAACGTCGACTGGATCGACGGTGCGACCGTGCGATGCTGCCACGCGACCACTTTCCCCGATGCATCGATCCCGCCCTCGAACGCCTCGAGCGACACCGCGTGGAAATAGTCGTGCGCGATGTCGTCCTCGCGCGTGAACGTCAGCTTGACGGGCGCGCCGACCGCCTTCGACAGCAGCGCCGCCTCCACCACGTAGTCGGGCTTCGACTTGCGGCCGAAACCGCCGCCGAGCAGCGTCACGTTGACCGTCACACGCTCCGTCGGCAACCCGAGCGCTTTCGCGACCTCGTCGCGCGTGGTCTGCGGCGCCTGTGTGCAGGTCCACACGTCGCAGCGGCCGTCCGCCGCACGCGCAACGGCCGCAGGCGGCTCCATCGTCGCGTGCGCGAGATGCGGGATGTAGTAAGTCGCACGCACGCGCTTCGCGGCACCGGCCAGCGCCGCCGCTGCATCGCCATCGTTGCGGATCACGTCGCCCGGTTGCGCGGCAGCCGCTTCGAGCGTCTTGCGATAGGCGGCCGAGTCGTAGTTCGCGTTGGCCCCGCGCTTCCAGTCGATCTTCAACTGTGCGCGCGCCTGGATCGCCGTCCACGTATCGTGCGCGACGACGGCCACGCCGCCGAGCGGCTGGAAACCGGACGGCAGCGGCGTCGGCGCGAGTTGCACGACCTTGACGACACCCGGCAGCTTCTCCGCCGCCGATGCGTCGAACGACGCCACCGTATCTCCGTAGGCCGGCGGGCGCGCGACGACCGCATACAGCATCCCGTCGAGCCGCGTGTCGATCCCGTAGTGCGCGCGGCCGCCGACGATATCGCGCCCGTCGATCAGCGCCGTTTCGCCCTTGCCGATATAGCGGAATTCGGCCGGCGCTTTCAGCGCCACCGTTGCCGGATCCGGTGCCGGCAGCGCGGCCGCTTTCGCCGCCAGTTCGCCGAAGCCGAGCTTGCGCCCACTCTTCGTGTCGACGACCTCATGCACCGTCGCCTTGACCTGACGCGCATCGACACCCCACGCCGCGGCAGCCGCCTGTTCGAGCATCGTGCGCGCGGCTGCGCCCGCGCGGCGCAGCGCGGCGAAACTCTGGCGCAGGCTGCGCGATCCGTCGGTGTTCTGGTTGCCGTAGCGCGACTCGTCGCCGACGGCCTGCGCGACCTTCACGCGTGCCCAGTCGGCACCCAGCTCGTCCGCCACCACGAGCGCGACGCTCGTGCGCACGCCCTGCCCCATCTCGGAGCGGATGCAGGTCACGGTGACGGTGCCGTCCGGCGCGATCGCGACGAACAGGTGCGGATCGTCGCGCAACCCGTGTGGCATCCCTGCGCCGCCATACTGCGGATTCGCGCTGATGGGCGGCTGCACCGGCACGGCTGCGCGCGCGAGCGACGGCACGCCGAACGCGAGCAGCAGCCCACCGGATGCGAAGCCGAGCAGCAGCGCGCGGCGGCTTTCGTTATGGACGGAGAGGTCGGGCGCGCTCATGCGGCACCTCCGCGGCGCACGGCCAGGCGGATTGCCGCGCGAATGCGTGTATAGGTGCCGCAGCGGCAGATGTTGCCGGACATCGCATCGTCGATGTCGGCGTCGGTCGGATGGGGATTCGTCTTCAGCAACGACGCGGCCTGCATGATCTGCCCGGACTGGCAGTAGCCGCACTGCGCGACGTTCAGTTCCTGCCAGGCCTGCTGCAACGGATGATCGAGGTCGGTCGACAGTCCCTCGATCGTCGTCACGCGCTTGCCGGAAGCCGCCGCGACCGGGGTGATGCACGACCGGATGGCGACACCGTCGAGGTGTACGGTGCACGCGCCGCACAGTGCCATGCCACAGCCGAACTTGGTGCCGGTGTGGCCGAGGACATCGCGCAGATACCAGAGCAACGGCATGTCGGGATTGCCGTCGAAGTGCTGCTCGCTACCGTTGACGGTCAGCGTGATCATCGTTCACCTCCTGGTCGAGGCGCCCGCATCGCACCACGGGTGCCGGGTGGGGATTCGAGCGACAGCGGAGGCGCTCTGCTGCGCCGGCCCGGTGCCGTCTTGTGGACTGCTCCGCCGGCAGGACCAGCGGTCAATGCGTGGTTATCGGTGCGGGTGGCCGGGGATGGCTGTCGGGCCTGCGATCCGGATTGATCGCGGACACGCCCCCGCCCCGGATTCTGCCCCACGCAAACCGTCACCCAGGCAACGCGAGCATGTCGGGACTGCCAGAAACGGCGACTCGGATCGCGGCACCTGCGTGCCATGTTCCGCCCCGGCGGCTTCGACATTGCTCAGCGGAGCCAGAATCGTATGCGGAATGGCTCGGGCTCCAACTCTAACTGATGTGCGGCAGTTTTGCGCCGACCGGACGTGACCGGACGTCTCGGCGCTGACGTGGCAATCCGGGGGAACCGTTGAGGGAGAATCGGTGACGCATGACGTGCGTCATGCGGACGGGACCGACTGACGAGCCGGTCCCCGCGAGCGGCGCGACGGGGACGCGAGGCAGCCGCTCCACCCACGCGGGACGGCGTGCGTGCCCACGGGAGTCGAGCACCACGCCCGGACGGGAATTCCCGCGAATCGATGCGCGACGGGTTTGCGGCGATGCTTCGTTACATCCGGACCACGTCCGCGACGGCCTTCTTGTGGTCCTTGAAGCGATAGATCGTGATCGCGGCATGCTTCAGGTCGCCGCGCGAATCGAACGCGATCGGCCCGGTCACGCCGTCATACTGCGTGGCGGGCATCGCCGCGAGCACTTTCGCCCGATCCGTCGACCCGGCACGCTTGATCGCATCGTAGATGACGTACACGGCATCGTACGCAAACGGCGCGTACGCATCGATCTGCGCGTTGTAGCGGGCCACGTACCGATTGTTGAAATCCTGCCCTTTCGGCATCTTCGACAGTGCAAGGCCGGCCTCCGAACAGACCAGGTTGTCGATCGCGTCGCCCGCCAGCCCGATCATCTTGTCGGTGCAAGCCCCGTCCCCGCCCAGCACGCGCGCCCGAATCCCCAGATTCGCCGCCTGCTTCACCAGCGGGCCGGCCGTCGCGTCCGAGCCGCCGTACATGATCACGTCGGGCTGCAGGCCCTTGATCTTGGTGAGGATCGCGCGAAAGTCGATCGCCTTGTCGTTCGTTGCCTCTCGCGTGACGACCTGGGCCCCCGACGCCTTTGCCGCCTTCTCGAATTCGTTCGCGAGCCCCTGGCCGTACGCGGTCGAATCGTCGATGACGGCCACGCGCTTTGCCCCGAGCGTCGCGATCGCGTATCGCGCCAGCGCCGGCCCCTGCATCGCGTCCGTCGCGACCAGGCGATAGGTCGTCCGATACCCCTGCTGCGTGAACACCGGATTCGTCGAACCCTGCGATATCTGCGTGACGTGCGCGTCGTTGTAGATCCGGGACGCCGGAATGGACACGCCCGAATTGATGTCGCCGACCACCGCGACGACGCCATCGTCCACCAGCTTCTGCGCGACCTGCGTGCCGGTACGCGGATCGGCCGCGTCGTCCTGCGAATCGAGCTGGAAGCGCACCGGTTTGCCGCCGACGACCGGCTGGCGGCTGTTGATTTCATCGATGGCAAGACGCGCGGCATTCTCGCTGTCCTTGCCCATGTTCGCCAGTTGCCCGGTGAGCGGCGCGGCATGCCCGATGAGCACGACGGATGGAGTGTCCGCGCGGGCCTGCATGCTTGCCGCGACCAGCACGACGGTTGCGCCGACGAGCGGCATGCGGGGAGAGATAGGCTTCACTGGCGGCTCCGTGATCGAAGTGAACGAACGCTGCAACCGCCCTGATTCCCGACCGGGCGACTGCATGCGACCCAGTGTTCAATCGCCGAAATTCCGCGTCCAACGACAAATTCCGTTCGCCGCCGACAAATAAAACTTATCGCGGCGCATGGCACGCGCGGCCCGGCCGTCGACCCGCGCGCTGCAACGAAAGCGCCCTCGCTCGCCCGGATTTTCCCGAGTAAACCACGAGACTTTTCTGCCACGACGGCCGGCGCGCCGCGCTAAACTGCCGCTCACCCCGCAAAAATTGGGTCACGCGACATGAACGTGCGTTTTCTCGAGACCTTCGTCTGGTTGGCCCGTCTGCGCAACTTCCGCCTGACCGCCGAACGCATGCACGCGACCCAGGCGGCGATATCGAGCCGCATTTCCGCACTCGAACAGGAAATGGGCGTGCGGCTGTTCGACCGCGGGTCGCGTGAAGTCACGCTGACCCAGGTCGGCACGAAAGCGCTCCCCTTCGCGGAACAGATACTCAAGCTGAACCAGCTGATGCTCGACAGCGTCGGCGACCGCTCGAAGATTTCCGGGTTGCTGAGGCTCGGCGCCGTGGAATCGATCATTCACACGTGGCTGCCCGAACTCCTGAAGCGCGTACGCGACGAATATCCGAATCTCACCATCGAACTGACCGGCGACACCTCGTCGCATCTCGTTGCCCAGTTGGCCAGCGGCCACATCGACGTGGCACTGCAGACCACCGTGACGACCGGCACGGAGACGTCGAGCATTGCGCTCGGCAGCTTGCCGATGTGCTGGATCGCCAGCCCGTCCCTCAACATTTCGGACGAGGCGCTGTCGGAAGCGGAGCTCGCCGCCTTTCCGATCATCGGGTTCGCGCGCCACTCGCTGCCGCATACGTTCCTGGTCGACCTGTTCGAATCGGTCGGCGAGCCGACTGCCCAGATCAACTGCATGTCGTCGGTCGCCGCCATCATCCACATGGTGATCGACGGCTTCGGCATTGCCGTATTGCCGAGCGCCTTCGTGATGAAGGAGCTGGCCGATGCCAGGCTGCAGATGCTGAAAGTGACTCACCGCGTGCCGGCCCTGCCGCTGATCGCCGCCTACAGGCGCAACCCCGACAGCCTGCTGCCCGAGTCGATCGCCCGGCTCGCGCTCGCCGTCATGCTCGACTTCGCGCTCGTGAACGGACCGCAATTCGCGCTGCTTCCGGAAACCGTCAACGCGCCCCCTTCAAACACCTGATCCCGACGACACCCCTCTGCGCCATGCCGACCATTCCGATTCAGCCGCTCACCTCGGACGCCTGCTCTCCGTACGGCACGATGCTGGGCAAACCGCCGAGAACCGATGGCGATACGCCCGTGTTCGTCAGTCCGCCGTCCGATTTCTGGCGCGAACACCTGTTCGACCCGGGCACGCCGGACCCGGCGGAAATTCTGTGGGTCCGCTATCGCAATCGCGACATGAGCGTCAGCACGCTCGAAGCACACGACCTGACCGAGCAGGCGATCGTCCCGCTGACGGGTTCGATCGTTCATGTCGTCGCCCGTTCGATGCCGGACGGCGCGCCCGACCTGTCGACGATGCGTGCGTTCCGCATCGACCCCGGGCAGGGGCTCGTGATGCACCCGCGCACGTGGCATGCGACGCGCGTGGAGCAGCCCGAGGTCACCTGCCTGATGTTGACGCGCGCATCGACGACCCGCGACCTGGTCGCGCATCTGCGCACCGGCGCGCCGGCATGCGAAAGCCGGATAGGCGCGATCGAAACGCACCGTCTCGATTGAGTCCGGCGTCGTCCGTCTCGCGCCACCGTGCCGGATGAATCACGAATGAAACACCGTCGGCTTCACCGGGTGTTGAAGCCGAGCGCAGGTGCTTCATGCAATCGCACGTTCAACGCGACCTCAACGCCTGCAACCCCAGCGTGAGCGGGTTGAACGGCATCTCCGACGCCCCCATCGAAAAGCTCGTCGCCTTCGACGGTACCCCCGGATTGCGCATCAGCGCGTGAACGATCCGCTCGCTCGCATGACCGTCGCCATACGGATTGCTCGCGCGCGCCATTTCCCCGTACGCGCTCTCGCTGTCGAACAGCCGTGACGCCTCCCACACGATCCGCTCCTGATCGGTGCCGACGAGCCGCGCGGTGCCCGCCTGGATCGCCTCCGGCCGCTCCGTCGTCTCGCGCGTGACCAGTACCGGCTTGCCCAGCGCCGGCCCTTCTTCCTGAATGCCGCCCGAATCGGTGATGATGAAATGTGCTCTCGACATCAGGAATACGAACGACAGATACTCCTGAGGCTCGATCAGGTAGATGTTCGACAGGTGGCCGAGCCGTGCGCGCGCCGGCTCCCGCACGTTCGGATTCATGTGCAGCGGATAGACGAACTGCGCGTCGCGATAGCGATTCGCGAGCGTGCACAGTGCGTCGCAGAAATTCTGGAACGGTTCGCCGAAACTTTCTCGTCGATGCCCGGTGATCAGCACCACGCGCCGCGACGGTTCGAGAAACGGAAACTGTTCGGCGACCTTTTCCGTCAGCGCACCGGTGCAGTCCAGCATGCGCTTGACCTCGTGCAGCGCATCGATCACGGTGTTGCCCGTCAGCACGACCGCCCCGCCCGGTACGCCCTCGCTGAGCAGGTTGTCGCGTGCCTGCCCGGTCGGCGCGAAATGCCACGACGACACCGCGTCGGTCACGCGTCGGTTCAACTCCTCCGGCCACGGCGACCAGATGTCGCCGCTGCGCAAGCCGGCCTCGACGTGCCCGACAGGCAAATAGCGATAGAACGCGGCAAGACTGACCGCAAGCGTGGTCGTCGTATCGCCGTGTACCAGCACGACGTCCGGACGCAATTCGTCGAAGACGATGCCGATTGCCTGCAGAATGCCGGTCGTCACGTCGGTCAACGTCTGGCTTTGGCGCATCACGTTGAGATCGTAGTCGGGCTTGATGTCGAATAGCGTCAGCACCTGATCGAGCATTTCGCGATGCTGAGCGGTCACGCATACCCTGGCGTCGACACCCGCTTGCGCCTTCAATGCACGCACCAGCGGTGCCATCTTGATGGCCTCAGGCCGAGTCCCGAACACAAGCAAAATCTTCTTCATCGTTATCCTCGTTGAGCCATTTCGCGCTGAATGACCCTGCTCGTGGCGCGAAGCATGTATTCAGGCGGCACCTCCCGTACTCGCACGCGGTCGACACGTTGCGGTGTCGCGGAGCGAGCGCGCCGCCCGGTTCGCGCGGTCTACGCCACGCGAATCGTCGTACTACCGGCGTCCCGTTGCACTTGATCGGTCACGTCATGAGTCGTTCCTCGCTTGGCCAGGCGTCACGTCTGTTCGTCACGTCTTTTCCTCTACAGCAATATTCAAACCAGCCGCCCTGCGACCGTGCCCGGTTCACCCTGCATGCCCCGCGCACACGCGGTGCGCGACGGAATGTTTCACAACTGCTACGCGTGTCTCAGCGCCAATCAGGCGCGATACAGGCAAACATCGGGGCAGTCGCACGCCCCCTTCGACGACGTCGTCCGACGAATCTCGCACTCCTGTCGAGCGTCCATTGCGCATCGGATCGCTCGCATCTGTCGAAGCGCGTTGCGCTTCCTTGATCCGCTCCTTTTGTCAGTGCAGCCGGCCGCACGATCGAACGCGTGGCCACGGTCGTGCGCGAGGGATTAACCCGACACGCAACGTCATTCACGTCGCACGAATCAACGAGGCGGGAAATGTTGCGAATGTGTAACGCGGGTCCGGAACGGGGTGGTTGCATCGGAGTCCGGCTCATGCAGCGCACGCGCTCTCATGGAACGCTCAGGCAATCCAGCCGATGCACACGCAACGAACGACGCGCTGCGCATCTCCGCGCAGTGTCGTGCAGCCAAGGCGGCACAGGTTCGGCAGACAATTCGCTCGACGCACGACGCGTGCGGTCTGCAACGCCGATCGCGCGCGGGCATTCGGCCTGCGCGCACGCTGATTCTTCGATGAATCAAAATTCGCCGCCGTGGTTCGCGCCACGCGCCCACCCTCCACCCCCGCCCCTTGCTGCGCGCGGCATCGCGGCCGATGGCTCACGCCTTGCTTAATGACAGTCAGGCGTACCCCGAAGCACTCGCCCGGCAGCGGACGAACGGGAGCGCCCAGGCAACACAACAGGAAGGAAACGCGACGCGTCCGCCTGGAGCGAAAGACCAGCGATCCAGCGCGCCGAACGTGCCGACGTGTCCTGTTGAAGTACGCGCGATCTACGAGCCTGGTTCCGGCTCCGAAGTAGAGAACCGGCCCGTGAACGCAACAGCCTCGGGTTCACCCTCGCCACGGTGAACCGAGCCACAACGTCGACACGCTCGCCGGGCGCGACGCGGCCAACGCCGCGCCCGGCGACGATTGCACAGGACCGCCGCGCAGGAGCCCAAGACCATGAATCGGCCCGCGCTTTGCCCGACCGTACGCTCGCGCGTAGCGGCCACCGTCGCGCTGTGTCGCCGGTGGCACGTCGCCTGCTGTATCGCTGCGTGCGGTTTCGCGCTGCACGCGAGCGCTGCCGAACTCCGCCTCAACGGGCTGTACCAACGCGCCGATGGCGCGATCACCGTGCGCCTGAACGGCGTCGGCATCGACCCGTATTTCGCGGCGAAGGCGCTGCTCGCCGCATCCGACGCGCAACTCGACGCCCGTCAGGCCGCACTCGCCTGGATCGCATGGTTGCTGCCGCGCCAGCGCCCGGATGGCAGCTTCGATCGCTACTGCGTGAAGAACGGCCGCTACCGCGCATGTGCCGACGCGGAAACCGACGACGCGATGATGGCGACCTGGATCGAATTGCTCGCCCGCTTCGCGCCGCCCGACGGCTTGCCCGCGGCGTGGGAGCTCAGCCTGAACCGCGCCGGCGTGCATCTGGACACGCTGCTCGACAAGCCCTCCGGCGTCTATCAGATCTCGTCGTCGCTGCATGTCGCATTGCTGATGGACAACGTCGAAGTACACAGCGCGTTCCAGGCCCTCGCGGCGTACTACGTCCGGCGCGCCGACTACACGCATGCGGGACCGTGGAGCCAGCGTGCCGACCGGCTGGCATCCGCGATCCTGAAGGTCTTCTGGCGCGGCACCGAATCCGGCTTTCGCGCCAGCACGCAGCAGGTCAGCGATACGAGCTTCTATCCGGCGAAGATCGCGCAGATTCTCCCGCTCCTGTCCGGTATTCAGGTACCCGAACAATCCGGCGAGACGATCTACGCGCAGTGGATGCGGAAGTACGGCAAGAGCTGGCCGCAACTCGCCGACACCGACTATCCGTGGAGCTTGATCGGGCTGGTCGCGCTCAAGATGAACGATTGGGGCACGGTTGCCTGCTGGAAGGCCCGGTCGGGCCCATACCGGCACGGCGCACACTGGAACGTACTGGAGGAGTCGCTTTATCTGGCATTCGAAAGCCGGATGGCCGACCCCGTCATACCCGCTCGATGCGGATTCACGACGGCGGCGGCAACGGCGACCGCATCGCGCTGACGCAACGGTGCGCGCGGTCCATGATGACTAACAGGGAGGTGACGTGTCATGTGTGGCATCGTCGGCGCGGTCGCGCAACGGGACATCGTCCCGATTCTGATTGAAGGTTTGCGTCGCCTCGAGTATCGCGGCTACGATTCATGCGGCGTGGCGACGGTCGTCGACGGCCAGGCGCGTCGCGAACGCAGCGTATCGCGCGTCGCCGATCTCGACGCGCACGTGCGCACCGCCGGCCTGACCGGCAGCACCGGCATCGCGCACACGCGCTGGGCGACACACGGCGCGCCGGCAACCTGCAACGCGCATCCGATCTTCTCGCGCGATGAAATCGCGCTCGTGCACAACGGCATCATCGAAAACCACGAAACGTTGCGCAAGCAACTTTCCGACGAGCACTACGAATTCGATGGCCAGACCGACACCGAGGTCGTCGCGCACCTGATCCACAGCAAGTACCGCGGCGACCTGCTCGCCGCCGTGCGCGCGGCAACTTCACAGCTTCACGGCGCGTACGCGATCGCCGTGTTCAGCAAGCACGAGCCGCAACGGCTGATCGGCGCGAAGGTCGGCTCACCGCTCGTCGTCGGCGTGAAGGACGGCGAATGCTTTCTTGCGTCCGACGCGCTCGCGCTCGCCGGCATCACCGACCGCTTCATCTTTCTCGAGGAAGGCGACATCGTCGAGTTGACGCCGGGCGGCGTGCGCGTACTCGATCGCGGCGGCGCACCGGTCGAGCGCGCGATACAAACCATTTCCTCCGCGCAGGCCGCGGTCGAACTCGGGCCGTACCGGCATTTCATGCAGAAGGAGATTTTCGAGCAACCGGAGGCCGTGGCCGCGACCATCCCCGATGCGGGGCTGTTCGATCCGGCCGTATTCGGCCCGGACGCCGCACGGGCGTTCGAGCAGATCGACAACGTGCTGATTCTCGCGTGCGGCACGAGTCACTATTCCGGCCTGACCGCGCGCCGCTGGCTCGAAACGATCGCGCGCGTGCCCGCGCAGGTCGAGATTGCGAGCGAATACCGTTACAGCGACGCGCTCGCGATGCCGAATACGCTGGTGGTGAGCGTGTCGCAATCCGGCGAGACCGCCGACACGCTCGCCGCGCTCAAGTACGCGCAGGCGCTCGGCCATATCGACACCTTGGCGATCTGCAACGTGCCGACCAGCGCGATGATGCGGCAGACCGGCCTGCGCTTCCTGACCCGGGCCGGCCCGGAAATCGGCGTCGCGTCCACCAAGGCGTTCACGACGCAGCTCGTCGCGCTGTTCATTCTCGCCGTCACGCTTGGCCGGCTGCGCGGCTACGTCGACGATGCGCAGCTTGCGCGCTACACGATGCAACTGCGGCGGCTGCCTGGCGCGCTCGAGGATGTGCTCGGGCTCGAACCGCAGATCGAGCGCTGGGCGGCGGAGTTCTCGCAGCACGAGAACGCGCTGTTTCTCGGGCGCGGGCTGCACTACCCGATCGCGCTGGAAGGCGCATTGAAGCTGAAGGAGATTTCGTATATCCACGCGGAGGCGTATCCCGCGGGTGAGCTGAAACATGGGCCGCTCGCGCTCGTGACGCACACGATGCCCGTGGCGACGATTGCGCCGAACGACGCGCTGCTCGAAAAGCTGAAGTCGAATATGCAGGAAGTGCGGGCGCGCGGCGGGCAGCTTTATGTGTTCGCCGATGCCGATACGCGGATCGACAACAGCGAAGGCGTGTCGGTGCTGCGGATGCCCGATTACTACGGGTTGTTGTCGCCGATCCTGCATGTGGTGCCGTTGCAGTTGCTCGCGTATCACGCGGCGTGTTTGCGTGGCGCGGATATCGACAAGCCGAGGAATCTGGCGAAATCGGTGACGGTCGAGTGACGGGGTTGGGTAACCCGGGGCGGACTGGTGAAGGTCTTCGAGGGATTTAACTGGCCCGCCCTACACGATTCGAACGTGTGACCTACGGCTTAGAAGGCCGTTGCTCTATCCAACTGAGCTAAGGGCGGTCGAGGAGAAAAGACACGGCTGACACGGACCGCATTTGCCGCAAGGCATCGAGCAACGACAAAACCATCCCACTCGAAGCCCCGAAACAAAACGGGCCCGGCATGAAGCCGAGCCCGAAATTATACCCGATCATCGCGCCACATCACGCGAGCCGGCCAACCCAGCATCAAACCGGCTGCGGATGCAGCATGAACCAGCCGAGGCAGAACACACCGGCAATCACGCAATACACGCCGAACGAAGCCAGCCGGCCGCGCCCTTCGAAATAGCGCATCAGGAACCGTACGCTCAGGTACGCGGCGATTGCCGTCAGCACGCCGCCGAGCAGCGCATCGGCGAGCTGGTCGCGCGCATGGAACAGCTTCGGCAGCTCGAGCACACCCGCCGCGAAGATGATCGGCGTACCGAGCAGGAACGAGAATTCCGCGGCCTTCTCCGCCGTCAGCCCCGCTGCATTGCCGGCGATCATCGTCAGCCCGCTGCGCGAAAACCCCGGAATCAGCGCGCCGATCTGCGCGAGACCCACGAAGAACGCCTGCTTGAACGTCATCTTCTCGGGCGCCTGATGCGCGCGGCTGCGCTGGATGCGATCGCCGAGCCACAGCAGCACGCCGTTCACGATCAGCGCGATCGCGACGATCCGCAGGTCGTGGAACACGCGTTCGATGCGCTTCTCGAGGAGCAGCCCGACGATGCCGGTCGGGATCGTCCCGATGATGAGCGCCCACATCAGGTGCCCGTCGTCGTTCTTGCGGCCGCCGAGCTGCGCGAAGAAGCCGCCGATCAGCGCGACCCAGCGTGCGCGGAAATACCACAGCAGCGCCAGCGCGGTGCCGAGGTGCAGCGCGACGAGGAACGGCAGCAGTTGCGGTGCGTGCTTGTCGATGTGCATGCCGAACAGCGCCGGCACGAGCAGCGTATGGCCAAGGCTGCTGACGGGGAAGAGTTCGGTGACGCCCTGCAGGACGCTCAGGAATACCAGAAACCAGAGACTCACGCGTCGGTCCTTTTAGTGAAGATTGAGCGGGAAGAAAAGCGGACGACGCGATGCGCGTCCGAAAAAAAACGCGCCCCGATTATGCCGAGCCAGGATTACTGCGCCAAGGCATTTGGCTGGATATTGCGGCAATGCACACAAACGCTTGCAACTTGTAAGCAATCAGAAAGCAAAAAGCCCGCCATTTGCATGGCGGGCCTTTCGACTTCGGCAGGAATTGCCGTCAGCGGCCGAGCTGATAGAAAAATAATACCGTGCTGCCGGTGAACATGCCGAACAGTGCGATACCCATTGCCATTGCCAGATCCATGGCCCCCTCCACGAAGTGTCATGACCCGGCAACATCACCGGTTTAGAGGCATTATCCCGACCGTTGACAGTCTTAAAAACTCGCGATTTCCCGAGAAGGGTTTTCCCCGAGCCGCCACGGCCCGATAATGGAGCGCGCCGTTCCCGTCCACCCGCCCAACCCGATTCGCCATGCCGACCTTCCAGCAACACGAGATTCACGAACTTCACGCCGGCCCGTCGCTCGTCCGGGTCGCTCCGCAATTCGGCGGCCGCCTGCTGTCGTGGCATGTCGACGGCGAACCGGTGATCTTCTGGCCGGAAACGGCCGACTGGAGCAACCTCGCGCGCGTGCGCGGCGGCAACCCGCTGCTGTTCCCGTTCCTCGGCCGTCACCGTGTCGACGGCGAACTCGGCCGATGGCGCGACGCCGCAGGCGTGGTGCGCGACCTGCCGATGCACGGCTTCGCGCGCGACCTGCCGTTCGCCGCGCAGCCGTCGGCCGATGGCGCCGCGCTGTCGATGACGCTCGACGCGACCGACGCGCTGCGCGCAAGTTACCCGTTCGACTTCCGCTTCGAAACGACCTACCGGCTGGCCGACTCGCACACGCTCGAAGTCGCGCTGACGACGACCAATCGCGGCGACACGCCGCTGCCCTACTACGCCGGCCACCATTTCTATTTCGCGCTGCCGCACGGCGAACGCGCCGAAACCACGCTCGAACTGCCGCCGACGCGTCGTTGCGCGCAGCAGGCGGACGGTTCGATCAGTGCGCCCGAACCGGGCGAAGCCCGTTATCGCCTCGACAACCCGGACATCCTCGACCGCTTCCATTGCCTCGACGGCGTGCCGGCCACGCCGGTGCGCATCGTGATGCCGGGCCGCGGCCGCACGATCGAGATCGCGCTCGACGTGCCGGGTTCGATCCCGTGGTACGCGGTGACGACCTGGACCGAGAAGCCCGATTCGGACTTCTATTGCGTCGAACCGTGGCTCGGCCTGCCGGACGCGATCCACAACGGCCTCGGGCTGCGCATGCTCGCGCCGGGCGCAACGGAAACCGCCACGCTGCGGATTCGCGTCCTCCCGCTCGCCGGCTGATACGTAGGCCGAGACGTCATCAAGCAGCGCTCCGAACCGGCGCGCCGCCGCCCCGGCAACGGCCCAAACTGCGGTGCGCGGGTCGAACCCGTTAAAATCGGACGTTTTGTGTTGCCTGCCGCGTCACGAGCGGCAGGGTTTTGCGAGGTTCAATGTTCGGAACAACAACGAAGCGACTCTTCGCAGCCGCCTGCGCCGCCCTGCTCGTCGCGTGCGGCTCCGCGCCTGTCGGCCCCGGGTTCTATCGCGTCGAGCGCGGCGATACGCTCTACAAGATCGCGCGCGACAACCGCACGTCGGTATCGAACGTCGTGCGCTGGAACCAGATGACGAACCCCGATGCGATCGAGGTCGGCCAGGTGCTGCGCGTCGCGCCGCCACCCGGCACGACCACCGCATCGACGCCGTCGACCACCGGCACCGGCAGTGCCGGCCGGGCCCGCCCCGCGCCTTCCGCACCGGTCGAATCGGCCGTCAAGCCGGCCACGAGCATCGCGCTGATCTGGCCGGCAGCCGGCAACGTGGTCCGCACGTTCGACGGTTCGAAATCGAAGGGCATCGACATCGCGAACTCGCCGGGCACGCCGGTGGTCGCGGCTGCGCCGGGTGTGGTGGTCTATGCGGGTAACGGGCTGCGCGGCTACGGCAACCTGATCATCCTCAAGCACAACGCCGACTACCTGACCGCCTACGCGCACAACCGCGCGCTGCTGGTGAAGGAAGGCCAGCAGGTCACGCAGGGGCAGTCGATCGCCGAGATGGGCAACAGCGACAGCGATCGCGTCGCGCTGCATTTCGAGCTGCGCTACGGCGGCCGATCGATCGACCCGTCACGCTACCTGCCGGCACGTTGAGCGCCCGATGGGCGACACGCGATGCCGGCACGCATCGCGTGTCGTCGCGGTGAAAATCGGGAAAGGTGATGTCAGCGCTTGCGCAGACGTCCGGTGAACCGGCCGGACAACGGATCGACGTGACGGGCAAACGCTACCAGTACGCCGATTCCGATCAGGCTGAACCCCGCAGCTATCAAAAGCAAATCCATGGTCACACACTGATTTTTTCGTGATCTTATGCGTCATTGTGGAATCGTGCACTGAGCCAAGGCTATTGGACGAGTACGAAGATTCCCTACCCTCAGACGCCATTGTGGATTTTTCTGCGTGAAATCCTGATGTAAGCCGCTCGCGCAACACCACTTCGCCCCCAGGAGACACCTCGATGCTGCCCGCCGCCGACCGCTACGACGACCTGCTCTCCCGCTTCGCGTGGGGCGTTCCGGCGCGCTACAACATTGGCGTGGACGTCTGCGACAAATGGGCCGACGGCAGCGGACGCCTCGCGCTGATCCACGAAACGGCGCAAGGCGACGTTTTTCGCATCACGTTCGACGACTTGAAGAATGCCTCTAACCGGCTCGCGAACAGCTTTGTGCGCGCAGGCCTGAGGCGCGGCGACCGCATCGGCATCTTTCTCGCGCAGGGCCCCGAAACGGCCGTCGCGCACCTCGCCGCGTACAAGCTCGGCGCGATCGCGGTGCCGCTCTTCACATTGTTCGGCGTCGATGCACTCGAATACCGGCTTGCAAACAGCGAGGCGGCTGCGCTCGTCACGGACGCAGCCGGCTACGCGAAAATCGCGCCGCTGCGCGCCCAGCTGCCGGCATTGCATACCGTCTACTGCATCGGCGACGATGCGCCCGATCAGCCGGGCGTGCTGCACTACGACGCGGCGCTCGCCGCCGAAACGCCCGACTTCGTGCCGGCCGATACGGCCGCCGACGATCCGGCGGTCATCATCTACACGTCCGGCACGACGGGCAAACCGAAAGGCGCGTTGCACGCGCATCGCGTGCTGCTGGGCCACCTGCCGGGCGTCGAGATGTCGCAGCAGTGCTTCCCGCGCGACGCGCGCCTGTTCTGGACGCCCGCCGACTGGGCATGGATCGGCGGCCTGCTTGACGTGCTGTTGCCGTCGTGGCATCACGGCGTGCCGGTGCTTGCGCGCCGCTTCGAGAAATTCGACGGCGATGCGGCATTCGCGCTGATGGCACGGCACGGCGTCACCCATGCGTTCCTGCCGCCCACCGCGCTGAAGCTGATGCGCACCGTCGCGGCACCGCGCGAACGCTACGCGCTGTCGCTGAAATCCGTCGCGAGCGGCGGTGAGTCGCTCGGCACCGAGCTGACGGCCTGGGGGCGCGACGCGCTCGGCGTGACGATCAACGAGTTCTACGGGCAAACCGAGTGCAACATGGTGCTGTCGTCGTGCGCGGCGCTGTTCGACGCGCAGCCGGGCGCAATCGGCAAGGCGGTGCCCGGCCATGCGGTCGCGATCGTCGACGCGGACGGCATGCCACTGCCGCCCGGCGTCGAAGGACGCATCGCGGTGCGCCGCCCCGACCCGGTGATGTTCCTCGAATACTGGCGCAACGCCGACGCGACGCGCGCCAAGTTCGCCGGCGACTACCTGCTCACCGGCGACACGGGCACGATCGACGCGGACGGCTTCGTGCGCTTCGTCGGCCGCGACGACGACGTGATCACGAGCGCCGGCTACCGGATCGGCCCGGGCCCGATCGAGGACTGCCTGCTCACGCATCCTGCGGTGCGGATGGCGGCCGTCGTCGGCATACCCGATGCAACACGCACCGAGATCGTCAAGGCGTTCATCGTGCTGAATCCCGGCCACACCGGCGACGATGCGCTCGTGCAGGCGCTGCAGGCACATGTGCGCACACGCCTCGCCGCGCACGAGTATCCGCGCGCGATCGACTTCGTCGACAGCCTGCCGATGACCGCGACCGGCAAGATCGTGCGCCGCGCGCTGCGCGACGCGTAGGCCGGCCGCCACCCGAGCCGCCCGCTGGGCCGGATGGTTTATAGTGGCGCCACTACGCAGTCTTTCCAAGAAAACGATGTCCTCTGATCACCACTCCGACGCGGGCGCGTCGCACAGCCCGCTCTACGCCAAACTCCTCGGCGAAACCGCCAAGATCGACTGGTGCGATCTCGAACGCTTCTTCGCGCAGGGCAAGCTGCTGTCCGTTGCACGCGACCTCGATCTCGTCAGCGTCGCGGAAGCCGTTGCCGGCGACGATGCCGAGCAGGTCACGCGCTGGCTGTCGGCAGGCCTCGTCGCGCGCATGCCGGCCGAAACCGCCGCCGATTACGCCGCGCGCACCCCGGAGCTGTGGGCGGTCGTCGTATCGCCGTGGGTCTGCGTGCAAGAACGCGCCTGACGCGTCCGCCATGTCCGAATCCGCGTTACCGAACGGGGCGAGCTCCGCCGCCGTCACGCATCGGCGTGTCCTCGCGCTCGCGTTCCCGATCGTCCTTGCGAACCTGACCCAGCCGATCCTCGGCGCCGTCGACACGGCCGTCGCCGGCCACCTCGACGGCGCGCAGTACCTCGGCGGCGTCGCGCTCGGCGGGCTGTTCTTCAATTTCGTGTTCTGGGGGTTCGGTTTCCTGCGGATGGGGACAACCGGCCTCGTCGCGCAGGCGCACGGTGCCGGCGACGCTGCCGGAATCCGCCTGAACCTGCTGCGCGCGTTGATCGTCGCGTTCGCACTCGGCGCCGCAGTGCTGGCGCTGCAGGTGCCGCTGCTGTCCTTTGCGCTGTCCGCGCTCGGCGGCAGCGATGCCGTCCGCACCACGGCGCTTGCCTACAGCCATGCGCGAATCTGGAGCGCACCGTTCGCGCTCGCGAACTACGTCGTGCTCGGCTACCTGCTCGGCATGCAGCGCGTGCGGCTCGCGCTCGTCGCGCAGGTGTTCATCAATGCGGTGAACATCGGCGCCGTGCTGCTCTACGTGTATGGCTTCGGCTGGGGCATTGCCGGCATCGGCGCCGCGACGGCCACCGCCGACGCATGCGGTTTCGCGCTCGGCGCGTGGATGCTGTGGCGACTGCGGCCGCGCGGCCTTGCGCCGATCGCGGTACGTGCGCTCGTCGATCGCGTCGCGCTCAAGCGGCTGATCGTACTCAATCGTGACATCTTCCTGCGCACGCTGTGCCTGCTCGGCGCATTCGGCTGGTTCGCGCACCTCGGTGCGAAACAGGGCGATGCGACGCTCGCGGCAAACGCGTTGCTGCTGAATTTCCAGACGTTCATGGCGTACGGCCTCGACGGCTTCGCGCATGCGGCCGAGGCGCTCGTCGGCGCGGCGGCCGGCGCGCGCGACCGCAGCGCGTTCCGGCAGGCCGTGCGCGTCACGCTGTTCTGGTCGGCGCTCGGCGCGCTCCTGTTCGCGCTCGTGTACTGGGCCGCCGGCGGCTGGATCGTCGCGCGCCTGACCGACCAGGCCGAGATCCGCGAAGTGGCGCTGCGTTACCTGCCGTGGGCCGCGATCTCGCCGATCGTGTCGGTCTGGGGCTTCCTGCTCGACGGCGTCTTCATCGGCGCCACGCAGACGCAATCGCTGATGCGTGCGATGGTCGCATCGTTCGCGATCTTCGTCGTGGCCACGCTCGCCGCCGTCGGCACGTTCGGCAATCACGGCCTCTGGTTCGCGCTGCTGCTGTTCATGGCCGCGCGCGGCGCGACGCTGGCGCGCTACCTGCCTCCGCTGTTGCGGCACATCGGCACCGACGCGCCCACGGCCCGCGCCTGACGGCGGGCCGAACCGGCCGTTATTGCGTGGGTTTCGGCGGCGGCGCGTCGAGCATCGACGGCGGCGTCATGTCGGTCGGCACGCCGTGATAGTCGGCCGGATCTTCCGGCGGATGGCCGCGACGGGCCTGATGCGGATCGCTGGTACAGCCGGCGAGGAAAAATGCGGCCAGCACGGCCAGCTTGAAACGGGTCATCGGGTATGGCTCCGGAAATCGGCGCGCCCATCGCACGCCGGGACCGCGCCGAGTCTAGCGGAAATCCTGCTTCGGAGTCGCGCCGCGCATGTCCTACTATGTACGCATGGCGCTGTGCCGTGGAAAGGAGGCTGCCATGTCGTCTGAAGAAATTGCCGGCCTGATCGGCCTGTTCGTCGGTCTGATGGTGCTCGTCGCGCTGTCGTTCTTCGAGTCGCGCGAATACAAGCGCAGCCATGAAGGCGAAGGGATGATCCATCACTGGATGGCCGAACACCACCTGCTCGACTGGCGGCGCAAGCACTAAGCGCGCCGCTGCCGTCCGGCCCTTCCCCGGGCCGTTCCCGAACGTGCCGTCCCGCGGCACGCCGGTGATTGCGTATCGCCGAAATTAACAGGGTCCGACTCACACACATCGATCAGATGGACGAACGCCGCCGCGCGGCTCGTGCCACGCGGCGGCGTTCGCTTGCGCGCGCCCGGACGGGCGCGACGCGGTTCAGACGGCTCAGCCCAGGAAGTGGCGGGCGTAGCGCGCGTTGATGTCGGACAGGCGGAACAGCGTCAGGAAATCCGCGCAGTTGAAGTCGGGATCCCAGGCCGGCGCACCGCAGATCTTCGCGCCGAGACGCAGATAACCCTTGATCAGCGGCGGCGGCGCCACGACGGTGCCCGTCTGCAGTTCGTCGACCGGCAGGGCCGTGTGCGGGAACGCGCGATATTCGGGCGCCGTCAGCGAGCCTGCCGACAGCGACTGGTACAGGTTCGCGGCATAGTGGCCGCCGTCGGCCATCGACACGCTCGCGCAGCCGAGCATCGTCTCGTAGCCGTTCTGCATCATGTACGCGCCAAGACCGCCCCACAGCGCCATGATGACGGCGCCGCTGCGGTAGTCGCTGTGCACGCACGAACGGCCGACCTCGACCATCTTGCCGCGCAGGTGCGTGAGGCGCGACAGGTCGAATTCGCCTTCGGCGTACAGGCGGCCGACACGCGCGGCCTGGTGCGGCGGCAGCACGCGGTACGTGCCGACGACCTTCAGGGTGTCGAGATCGCGAACCAGCAGGTGGTCGCAGTACGCATCGAACGGATCGACGTCGAGACCGGAGGGGCCGCTGACCTGCGCGCCCATCTCTTCGGCGAACACGCTGTAACGCAGGCGCTGGGCTTCGCGCAATTCGTCTTCCGTACGCGCCCACGCGGCGCGCAGGCGATACTCCGAGGTGACGGTTTCAGCAGCGCGCGGCAGGTGGCGCCGCGACGTGTCGAGGGGCAGCGAGGCAAAAGGGAGCGTAGGCGTCGGCAGTTCTCGCATTAGGCTTTCCTGGTCGTAAGGAATAGGACGACATGCCCGCCAATGTAGTAATCGGCCGTGACCGTTATGTGGCACGACCGTGTCCTTTCAATGACGTGTCGCCGAATTGACTTTAGCAGAAAGCTTGCGAAACCGTATGATGAATCCCTTCAAAGCCCTTCAGGCGGGCCTCACAGCAGATCGGGCGTCAATACCGCGCGCAATACGGCCTGCCGGCTGCCGTCACGCGTGCGGCTCGCCAGCCACACGATTCCCCCCTTCTTGACGCTCCAGCTGTCGTCGCCGCCGGCGATCAGTTGCGCGGCCACGCTGCCGAGCGTCGGCTGGTGCCCGACGATCACGACCGTCGGCGCGATGCCTTCCGGCCAGCCGGCCGCCGCCAGCACGTCGTCGACGCTGCCGCCCGGTGCGAGCGCATCGACCGTCCGGTACTGGTCGGTCAGGGCTTCGACGGTCTGCACGGTGCGGGCCGCCGGGCTCGCGAGGATCACCGAGTTCGTCTCGAGCCGCCCGCGCAGCCATTTGGCCATCGCCTGCGCGTCCTTGCGGCCCCGGACGGTCAGCTGGCGTGCGAGATCGCTCGACGCGTAGTCTTCGGCTTCGGCGTGGCGCCACAGGATCAGGTTCATCATGATGTTCTCCTTGCTTCGGCGAGCGGCCCCGCGCCCATGCGTCCGGGCCCGCCGATTACCGGGCGAATTGTCGCAAATCGGGACGGCTCGCCGCCGCGGCATTTACCCGCATATAGGGATTGACCGGATCGGACATTCAAAGATACAATCTTTGGCTCGTCGGAGCGTAGCGCAGCCTGGTAGCGCATCTGATTTGGGATCAGAGGGTCGTAGGTTCGAATCCTATCGCTCCGACCAAAGGAATCAAGGGGTTACGGTTAAACACCGTAGCCCCTTTTCCGTTTCTGGGCCCTTTGAGCGTCAACCGGGATTCCCGGCTCGCAGCGCCTCATTTCATTGTAGGGATCAATTGAGGCGTCGACGCGACAACGATCGACGCGCCACGGCGGCCATTCTTCAATGGTCAGCGCAGTGCGAATGGCCCGATGCCCTTTCGCTTTCGATGCAGGAAAACTGGCTGGAAATGATCGAGCGCCCGCCTCGCCGGCCCATCGGGTTGCCGACGGCATCCGAGCCAACGCGCCATCCGCAGCCCGCATACGGCACTTGCCGGAACACGCGATAATGCGCGTGGACAACCCGCCTCCGCGCATGAAAAACAACATCCTCAAGACCGCCCTCTGCGCATCGCTGCTCGCGCTCGCGACTTCCGGCGCCGCGTCGGCCAAAGCGCTCGACGACGCACTCGACTGCCATACGACCGGCCACAAGTTCGTCGCACCGCTGCTCGCCGCCGGCGACATCCAGTCGGAGCCGATGCACGTCGAATCGAACTCGGTCAATGCATTCCGCACGAGCCATGCGCTGACGGCGTACGGCTTCGGCGTCTATGTCGTGCTCGGATACCAGGCGAACGACCCGATCTTCCGCGCGGGCGACGGCACGCCGATCGGCGACTGGGCCTATGGCGTCGTGGTGCGCGGTACGAAAAGTGCGGTGGAGGAAGCCGTGCGCAAGGCCGGCAGCGACGCAACCGTCAAGCAGGCGTTTCCGTTCCTGACTGCGATCGTCTGCTCGTCGGACTGAGCGACCGTCAGGACGATCATGCGGCAAGCCTGAGGGACGCCCAGCCTTCCTGCTGCCGCCCCCTCCCAGCCCTGCTATCGACCTCGCTTGACCTGTTACGCGCCGGTATACACCACGCGATACGGGATACCGACCTTCTCCCACTCGGCCGCCTCCTGGCTGAGGCTGTAGTCGGTCAGCGGGTTCTGCTCGACCCACGCGCTCGGCAGGCGCACTTCATAGCCGCCCTTCTTCATCTGCGAAACGGAAATGTCCGGCAGCCCGGCATCGGTCCGGCGCCGGCACAGCAGCGCCGCGAGCCGCAGGCAGAACAGCAGCGGCCACTCGACCTCGCGCGCCTGCGACAGCTTGCCGAGCTTGCCCGCGTGACCGAGCACCAGCGCGGCGAGGCGCGCCTGGTCGGTGCGCGAAAAACCCGGCATGTCCGCGTTGCTCGCGATATAAGCCGAATGCTTGTGATATGAGCTGTGCGAGATCGACAAACCGATCTCGTGCAACGCGGCCGCCCAGCCGAGGAACATCCGCCCTTCCTCGCGCGCTTCTTCGTCGGCTTCCTCGAGTTCGTCGAAGAAACGCCCCGCCAGCGCGCCGATCCGCTCGGCCTGCGCACGATCGACACCGTAGCGGCGCGTAAAGCCCTCGACGGTCACCGCGCGCATGTCCTCGTGCTGCGTCCGGCCGAGCAGGTCGTACAGCACACCGAGACGCAGCGCGCCGTCGGTCGTATCGACGTAGTCGACACCGAGCTCCTCGAACACCGCGAGCATGATCGCGAGGCCGCCCGCGAGCACCGGCACGCGATCGGGCTTCAGCGCGACCAGCTTCAGCCGGTTGACGTTCTCCGACTTGATCAGCGCACGCTTCAGCCGCTCGAGGCCGCCGCGCGAAATGCCGTGCGTAATCCCCGGATCGTTGAAGCCATTCGCCTCGACGAGCTCCGCAAGCGCACGCGCGGTGCCCGAAGAGCCGATCGCCTGGTCCCAGCCCGCCTTCTTGTACTCGCTCGAAATGATCTGGATCTCGCGCTTGGCCGCGAGTTCGGCCTGCCGCATCGTGTATTCGTCGACGTTGCCTGCCGGGAAGAACGTGCGGCTGTGGCTCACGCAACCGATATAGAGGCTCTCCATCACGATCGGCGTGTAGTGCGAGCCGATGATGAATTCGGTGGAGCCGCCGCCGATGTCGACGACGAGCCGCTTGCCGGCGCTTGCCGGCACCGAGTGCGCGGCACCCGCATAGATCAGCCGCGCTTCTTCGCGGCCTGCAATCACTTCGATCGGGAAACCGAGTGCCGCTTCGGCCTCACCGAGAAATTCGCCCGCGTTCTTCGCGACGCGCAGCGTGTTGGTCGCCACCGCGCGCACATGATCGGGATGGAAATCGCGCAGGCGCTCGCCGAACCGCTTGAGCGCCTCCCAGCCACGCTCCTGCGACGCGCGATCGAGCATCTTGTCGCTCGACAGGCCCGCGGCCAGCCGGACCGGCTCGCGCAACGCGTCGACGGGATAGATCTGGCTGCCTGCCGGCGTTTCCTCGACACGACCGACGATCAGCCGGAAGCTGTTCGAGCCGAGATCCACGGCAGCCAGCAAGTGGGGGGTTGTAACCATCAGAAGGGGGCTCCGTGCGCGTTCTCCCGCGGCAGCCTATGCGGCGACCCTGGGCGATCAATCAAAGGCGACATTTTAAGCGTGGAACGCTTGCCATTGCCACGCTTCACGGGCATGCACACCGCTCGTTTGCATATCGTCGAAACATTTATGAGACGAAACGGTTACAGCGTAGAATTTCCCGATATAACTACATTATTGTCATCAGCACGTCATCGTACCGTGAGAGTTTCCGAGCGTCCTTTCGAATCATCGCCCGAATCACCCCCTACTCTGCCGATGTCCGTCCGTTATCCGCTTCTCAATCGTGAACTCGGCATCCTCGGTTTCAACGAGCGCGTGCTGGCCCAGGCAGCCGATCCGCAAGTCCCGTTGCTCGAGCGCCTCCGCTTCATCTGCATCACCAGCAGCAACCTCGACGAATTCTTCGAAGTCCGGATGGCCGGGCTGCAGGAGCAGATCCGCGACAACCCCGGCGCACTGACGCCCGACGGCATGTCGTTACAACATGCTTACGATCTCGTCGTCGAACGCGCGCAACGGCTCGTCCATCGACAGTACACGATGCTGCACGAAACCGTGCTGCCCGCGCTCGAACAGGAAGGCATCTACTTCCATGCGAGCGACACGTGGAACGACGAGCAGCTCGAATGGGCGCGGCACTACTTCCTCGACGAGCTGCTGCCCGTGCTGACGCCGATCGGCCTCGATCCCGCCCACCCGTTCCCGCGCGTGCTGAACAAGAGCCTGAACTTCGTCGTCGAACTCGAAGGCCGCGACGCATTCGGCCGCCAGGCCGTGATGGGCATCGTGCAGGCGCCGCGCGCGCTGCCGCGCGTCGTGCGCATGCCGCACGCGCTGTCGGGCTTCGAGCACGGCTTCGTGCTGCTGAGCTCGTTCATGCAGTACTTCGTCGGCGAGCTCTTCCCGCAACTGACCGTGAAGAGTTGCAACCAGTTCCGCATCACGCGCAACAGCGAGCTGTTCGTCGACGAAGACGAAATCACGAACCTGCGCGTCGCACTGCAGGGCGAACTGCCCGCGCGCCACCTTGGCAACGCGGTGCGCCTCGAGGTGTCGGCCGACACGCCGGCGCACATCGTGCGACGCCTGCTCGTGGAAAGCGAACTCGGCGAGAAGGACTGCTATCGCGTGGCCGGATCGGTGAACCTCGTGCGGCTGATGCAGATCCCCGATCTCGTCGATCGCCCCGACCTGAAGTTTACGCCGTTCACCGCGTCGACCCCGTCCGCGATCACGAACGCGCCGACGATGTTCGACGCGATCGACAACGGCGACATCCTGCTGCACCACCCGTACGAGAGTTTCCAGCCGGTGCTCGAACTGCTGCAGCAGGCCGCGCGGGATCCGAGCGTCGTTGCGATCAAGCAGACGATCTACCGCACCGGCACCGATTCGCCGCTGATGGACGCGCTGATGGAAGCCGCGCGCAACGGCAAGGAAGTGACGGTCGTCGTCGAACTGCTCGCGCGCTTCGACGAGGAAACCAACATCAACTGGGCGTCGCAGCTCGAAGCCGTCGGCGCGCATGTCGTGTACGGCGTGGTCGGCCACAAGTGCCACGCGAAGATGATGCTGATCGTGCGGCGCGTCGTGCAGGCCGGCAAGGCATCGCTGCGCCGCTACGTGCACCTCGGCACCGGCAACTACCACCCGCGCACGGCGCGCCTCTACACCGACTTCGGGCTGATGACGGCCGACCAGAAGATCTGCGAGGACGTCCATCACGTGTTCCAGCAACTGACCGGCATCGGCGGCGAGCTCACGCTGCACGAGCTGTGGCAGTCGCCGTTCACGCTGCATCCGCGCATCATCGACGCGATCCGTGCGGAGATCGACAATGCGCGCGCCGGCAAGCGCGCACGCGTCGTCGCGAAGATGAACGCGCTGCTGGAGCCGACGGTGATCGCCGCGCTGTACGAAGCGTCGCAGGCCGGCGTCAAGGTCGACCTGATCGTGCGCGGCGTCTGCGCGCTGAAGCCCGGCGTGCCGGGGCTGTCGGAAAACATCACCGTACGCTCGATCGTCGGCCGCTTCCTCGAGCACCACCGGATCTACTATTTCCACGCGAACGGTGCCGAGGACGTCTATCTGTCGAGCGCCGACTGGATGGACCGCAACCTGTTCCGCCGCGTCGAAGTCGCGTTCCCGATCCGCGATCGCAAGCTCAAGCGGCGCGTGATCGCCGAAGGCCTGTCGGTGTGCCTCGGCGACAACCAGTCGGCATGGCAGATGCACAGCGACGGCCACTACCGTCGCCGTCGCGCCGGCAAGACGATCCGCAACGCGCAACTCGGGTTGCTCGCGAAGTTCTGTTCTTGAACCGGTAGCGCGGCGCGAGTCGCGCGCCGCGTCGCCCACAAAAAAGCGCAGCCCGCGGGCTGCGCTTTTTTATTGCGGATCCAGCATGCCGCCGCTCGCCGAACGAGCGACGGATGCCGTTACACGATCATGCCTCGTATGCGGCCGGCCGGATCGCGATGATGCGCGAGCCCGGGAACCGCGCGGTGAACGTGCTACCGCGCCCTTCCTCGCTTTGCACATACAGGTGCGCGTCATGACGCTGCAGCACGTGCTTGACGATCGCGAGCCCGAGCCCCGTGCCGCCCGTGTCGCGCGAACGGCTGCGATCGACGCGGTAGAAACGCTCGGTCAGCCGCGGCAGGTCGGCGGCCGGAATCCCGAAGCCGCTGTCCGTGACGGAAAACACGCCCTGTGCACCTTCGCGCCGCCACGTCACGACGATCTTGCCGCCTTCCGGCGTATAGCGGATCGCGTTGGTAACGAGATTCGCGAATGCGCTGAACAGCTCCGTCTGCGCGCCGGTGACGCCGAGCGTCTCGTCGATCGTGAACGCGATGTCGTGATGCCCGTTCGACAGTGTCTGCGCGTCCTCCTTCAGATGGTCGAACACGGCACGCATGTCGATCGCGCGATCGAGCGGCGGCTTGCTCTCGCCCTCCAGCTTCGCGAGCACCAGCAGGTCGGTCACGATGTGCCGCATCCGCGAGGCCTGCTGCTCCATCATCTCGAGATAGCGCGCACGGTCTTCCTCGTTCAGCGGCAGCTCGCGCATCGTCTCGAGGAACCCCGACAGCACGGTGAGCGGCGTCTTCAACTCGTGCGACACGTTCGCGACGAAGTCGCGCCGCATCGCATCGGTCCGCTCGAGCTCGGTGATGTCCTGCGTGAGCAGCAGCTTGCGATTCTCGCCGTACGGAAACACCTGTACTTCCAGCACGTTCTGCCGCGAGTCGCCCATGCCGCGCATCACGAGCGTCTCGTCGTAATGCTGTGCGTTCAGGTAGCGGACGAACTCGGGATGGCGCACCAGGTTGGTGATGTGCTGGCGCAAGTCACGCTTCGCGTCGAGGCCGAAATGGACCTCGGCGATCGCATTGCACCACTCGATCTGGTCGTGATCGTCGAGCATCGCAACGCCGTTCGGCGACGCCTGGATCGCCTGGATGAAGCGCGAATGTTGCTGCTCGACCTGACGCACCTGGGCATGCCACTGCTTCGCGAGCTTGTGCAGACGATAGTAGATCTCACCCCAGATGCCCGGCGCACTCGGCACCTCGCCATAGACCGGCGCATCGAGCAGCCGCCACAGACGCTGCGTATGAAAGGTGCTGAAAAAGCCCTGCGCGACCAGCATCACGACCACGAACACGAGGCCCGCGGTCGGGCCGGCGAAGACGCCGACCAATACGCCGATCAGCACGAGCAGCACGAGCGACACCAGAAAGCGCGCCCAGATGATGTTCATGATTCAGCGCCCGAAAGAATGAACGGCATGCCGTGGCACACGGCATGCGTGGATACGTTACGCGTGCTTGGCGAGCCGGTAGCCGCTGCCGCGCACGGTCTCGATCATCGCATCGCAGCCGGCGGGTTTCAAGGCCGCGCGCAATCGTTTGATGTGCACGTCGACGGTACGCTCCTCGACGAATACATGGTCGCCCCACACCTGGTCGAGCAGTTGCGTGCGGCTGTGCACGCGCTCCGGATGCGTCATGAAGAAATGCAGCAGGCGGAACTCGGTCGGGCCGAGATCGAGCTTGATCTCGCTGCCTTCCGCATGCGCGGCGACGCGATGCGTGGCCGGGTCGAGGCGCAACCCGTTGATCGCCACGACGTCCTCGGTCAGCTGCGGCGCGCGGCGGCGCAGCACGGCCTTGATCCGCGCCATCAGTTCCTTCGGCGAGAACGGCTTCGTCACGTAGTCGTCCGCGCCGATTTCGAGGCCGAGCACCTTGTCCTGCTCGTCGCCGCGGGCAGTCAGCATGATGATCGGGATGTGCTTGGTCCGTTCGTTGTTGCGCAGGTCGCGCGCGAACGCGATACCGGACTTGCCCGGCAGCATCCAGTCGAGCAGCACGAGATCGGGAAGCACGTCGCTGATCAGGTTTTGAGCCTGTTCGGCGTTGTACGCGCGGATCGGGCAGTGACCGGCGTGCTGGAGATTCACCGAGATCAGTTCGGAAATCGCGGGCTCATCTTCAACGACGAGAATGTTGCTGGGCATCGGCACCTCTATTCTTCCTGTACGGAGTCGATTAACTGTTGGCTTCGCGATCGAGCGTGTCGCGCGGCTGGTGCCGCACGTCGGTGCCCTTCACGATGTAGATGATGAATTCGGCGATGTTCTTCGCGTGGTCGCCGATCCGTTCGATCGCCTTCGCGATGAACAGGTATTCCAGGCCGACCGAGATCGTGCGCGGATCTTCCTGCATGTACGACACGAGCTTGCGCACGAAAGCGCGGAATTCCAGGTCGATTTCCTTGTCGTCCTTGACGATCTGTGCAGCGGCCACCGTATCGAGACGCGCGAACGCGTCGAGCGCGCGGCGCAGGATCGTCACGGCCATCTCGCCCGACACCTTGATCTCGGCGATGTTGACCGTGCGCGCGGCCGGCTCGTCGACCAGGCGGCGTACACGCTTCGCGATCTTCTCGGCCTCGTCGCCTGCGCGCTCGAGGTTCGTAATCGTTTTCGAAATCGACATCAAAAGGCGCAGGTCACGCGCAGCAGGCTGTCTCCGCGCGATGATGTTGCCGCACTCCTGGTCGATGTCGACTTCCATCGCATTCAGCGTTTCCTCGGCCGCGATGACCTTCTCGGCCGTATCGCGATCGAATTCGTTCAGCGCGTGCATCGCGCCGACGATCTGCGACTCGACGAGCCCGCCCATTTCCAGCACTTTCGACGACACGGCATTCAGGTCCGCGTCGAACTGGCTCGACAGATGTTTATCCGACATGGCTGTTGTTCTCCGTCATCAGCCGAAGCGGCCGGTGATGTAGTCTTCCGTTTCCTTGCGTACCGGCTTGATGAAGATCCTTTCGGTCTCGCCGAATTCGATCAGCTCGCCCAGGTACATGTAGGCCGTGAAATCCGAGCAGCGTGCAGCCTGCTGCATGTTGTGCGTGACGATCACGACCGTGTAGTCGCTCTTCAGCTCCGCGATCAGCTCTTCGATGCGGCCCGTCGAGATCGGGTCGAGCGCCGAGCACGGTTCGTCGAGCAGCAGCACTTCCGGACGGATCGCGATGCCGCGCGCGATGCACAGACGCTGCTGCTGGCCGCCCGAGAGGCCGTAGCCGCTCTGGTTCAGCTTGTCCTTCACTTCGTTCCACAGCGCGGCCTTCGTGAGCGCCCACTCGACGCGGTCGTCCATTTCCGAGCGCGTGAGCTTTTCGAACATCTTCACGCCGAACGCGATGTTGTCGTAGATCGACATCGGGAACGGGGTCGGCTTCTGGAACACCATGCCGATACGCGCGCGCAGCAGCGAGATGTCGCGCTTCGTCGTCAGCAGGTTCTCGCCGTCCATCATGATTTCGCCTTCGGCGCGCTGCTCCGGATAGAGTGCGAACATCTTGTTGAACGTGCGCAGCAGCGTCGACTTGCCGCAGCCCGACGGGCCGATGAACGCCGTCACCTTCCCTTCGGGAATGCTCAGGTTGATGTTCTTCAGCGCATGGAACTTGTTGTAGAAGAAGTTGAGGTTGTTGACCTCGATCTTCGCGTTCAGCGGCTCGAGCGGACGGCCGTGCGCCGCTTCTTGCGTGCCGGCCGGCGCTGCAGTGCGCTCGACAGGATTCAGGTGGCTTTCTGCCATATTCATCGGATTGCTCCGCCGTTACTTTTTCGAGAAGATCGAGCGCGCCAGGATGTTGAGTCCGAGCACCCCGAGCGTAATCAGAAACACGCCCGCCCACGCCAGCGACTGCCATTCCGCGAACGGGCTCATCGCGAACTTGTAGATCGTGACCGGCAGGTTCGCCATCGGCTGGCTCATGTCCCACGAGAAGAACTGGTTCGACAGCGCGGTGAACAGCAGCGGCGCCGTTTCGCCGGCGATCCGTGCGATGGCGAGCAGCACGCCCGTCACGATCCCGCCGACCGACGCGCGCAGCGTGATCTTCAGCACCATGCGCCATTTCGGCGTACCGAGCGCGAAGGCCGCTTCACGCAGCGCGTTCGGCACGAGCTTCAGCATGTTCTCGGTCGTGCGGATCACGATCGGAATCTGCAGCAGGGCGAGCGCGATCACGCCGGCCCAGCCCGAGAAGCGCCCCGACTTCGCGACGACGATCGCATACACGAACAGGCCGATCACGATCGACGGCGCGGACAGCAGGATGTCGTTGATGAAGCGGATCGTGCTCGCCAGCAAGTTCTTCTGGCCGTATTCGGCGAGATAGACGCCCGCGAGGATGCCGATCGGCGTGCCGACCAGCGTGCCGAAGCCGCACAGCAGCAGGCTGCCGACGATCGCGTTCGCGAGACCGCCGCCTTCCGTGTTCGGTGCCGGCGTCGATTCCGTGAACAGTTGCAGCGACAGGCCGCTCACGCCGAGATGCACCGTCGTGTAGAGAATCCACACGAGCCACAGCAGGCCGAAGGCCATCGCGCCGAGCGATGCGGCCAGCGCGATCGCGTTGATGGCCTTGCGCTTGCGCTGCAGGCGGTTGCGCATCGCGTCGAGCACGGCGCCGTCCGGACCCGGGAAATTCATGATGGGCTCGCTCATTTCTTGCCCTCTCCCTTCTCGAGACGAAGCAGCAGCAGTTTGGAGATGGACAGCACGATGAACGTGATCACGAACAGGATCAGGCCCAGTTCCATCAGCGCGGACGTATGCAGGCCCGGTTGCGCTTCAGCGAATTCGTTCGCGAGCGCCGACGTGATGCTGTTGCCCGGCGCGAACAGAGAAATGCTGTCGAGCAGGTTCGTGTTGCCGATCACGAAGGTCACGGCCATCGTCTCGCCGAGCGCGCGGCCGAGGCCGAGCATCACGCCGCCGATCACACCGGTCTTCGTATAGGGCAGGACGACCTTCCACATCACTTCCCAGGTCGTGCAGCCGATCCCGTATGCCGATTCCTTCAGCAGCACGGGCGTGACTTCGAACACGTCACGCATCACCGATGCGATGTACGGGATGATCATGATCGCGAGGATCACGCCGGCTGCGAGGATGCCGATACCGATCGGCGGGCCGGCGGTCAGCGGCCCGAGAATCCAGACGTCCTTGAACAGGTGGCCGAGCGGTTTCTGGAAGTATTCCGCGAAGATCGGCGCGAACACGAGCAGGCCCCACATGCCGTACACGATCGACGGAATCGCGGCGAGCAGCTCGATCGCGATGCCGAGCGGGCGGCGCAGCCACACGGGCGACAGCTCGGTGAGGAACAGTGCGATGCCGAAGCTGACCGGCACCGCGATGACGAGCGCGATGATCGACGTCACGATCGTGCCGTAGATCGGCACCAGCGCGCCGTAGATGTCCGAGTTGGGATCCCACTCGGATTGCCACAGGAAGCCGAGGCCGAACTTCTGGATGGTCGGCATCGACGCAATGATCAGGGAAACGATGATCCCGCCGAGCAGCAGCAGGGTCACGATGGCGGCAAGCCGTGCAAGACCGCCGAATACGACATCCCCGAGGCGGCTCGGCGCGCGTTGCTGCGCAACGTCGGCGGACCGTGAGGACGTATAGGAAATATCAGACATGGGTGCCTGCTTTTGATTGCCGAGCGCCGTAACGCCCGGCTTTACCGCACACACTGCCCGACCGGTACGGCCGGGCAGCGAACCGCTGCAATACTTACTCGGCGGCGACCGACTTGCCCGAAGCGTCCGTCACCTTCGCCTTCCACTGCTTGCGGATTTCCACTTCGACTGCCGGCGGCAGCGAGATGTAGTCGAGGCTGTCAGCAGCCTTCTCGCCGTTCTTGAACGCCCAGCTGAAGAACTTCAGCGTTTCCGCGCCCTGCTCCGGCTTCTCCTGCTTCGCGTGCAGCAGCACGAACGTCGCGCCGACGACCGGCCATGCTTCCTTGCCCGGCTGGTTCGTCAGGATCTGGTAGAACGACTTCGACCAGTTCGCGCCTGCAGCAGCGGCCTTGAACGTTTCCGTCTTCGGCTCGACCACCGTGCCCGTCGAATTCTTCAGGGCCGTGTAGACCATGTTGTTCTTCTTCGCGTACGCCCATTCGACGTAGCCGACCGCGCCCGGCAGGCGCTGCACGAAGGCTGCGACGCCGTCGTTGCCCTTGCCGCCCGTGCCCGTCGGCCAGTTGACCGTCGTGCCTTCGCCGACCTTCGACTTCCACTCGTCGTTGACCTTCGACAGGTAGTTCGTCCAGATGAAGCTCGTGCCCGAGCCGTCAGCGCGGCGAACCACGGCGATGTCCGTGTCCGGCAGCTTGACCTTCGGGTTCAGCGCGGCGATCGCCGGGTCGTTCCACTTCTTGATCTTGCCGAGGTAGATGTCGCCGAGCACCGGGCCCGACAGCGTCAGTTCACCGGCCTTCACGCCCGGCACGTTGATGACCGGCACCACGCCGCCGACCACCGTCGGGAACTGGAACAGGCCTTCCTTTGCAAGCTCGTCATCCTTCAGCGGAGCGTCCGAACCGGCAAAATCGACCGTCTTCGCGACGATCTGCTTCAGGCCGCCCGACGAGCCGATACCTTGGTAGTTGACCTTCGCGCCGCCGGTCTGCTGGTAGTCAGCAGCCCATTTCGTATAGATCGGCATCGCGAACGTGCTGCCTGCGCCCGTGATGTCGGCAGCGTGAGCGGCGACGGCGAAAAGCGCGCCAGCCAGGCCGGCAATCGCGGTTTGCATCAATTTCATGAGACCTCCAGTGTGTGAGCGGATGACTACGGCACCGCGAAGGTTAGGGGGTCCTCATGACGGTAATGTGACAATCGATGAAACTGGCGTGACAGTAACATGACTGGTTGAAAGGGAGTATCGGGTGCGGTGCGCGCGGCGCCCGGACGGCGCCGGAACGGCGGTGGCGGCAAGAATTGCCTGCCCGGAAGGGACGGGAGACTACCCGTTTCACCTGGGTGCGAGCGGATCGTAGCGCAGCGTCTGCGCAATGGAAAGCCCCCGCTCGTGACTGGCCCGATATCAGGGGTCAGACGATTTCTCGACCGTGGAACAAGGTGGGCGACGCGCCCCACTTACAGGTATCGCAAACCTTTGCGTCTGACGAAATCGCGGCGCCCCGAAGGCGCCGCGAGCGGATTCACTGGAGCGCCGGCGCGCAGGCGTTTGACCTGTCCGCGCCGGGTCCGCGCGTCAGGTCGTCGCCGCGCGCACCGCGTCGGCGATCGTCTCCGCATGGCGGACCGCGTCAGCGGCCTGCTGCGCTTCGACCATCACGCGCAGCACGGGCTCGGTACCCGATGCGCGGATCAGCACGCGGCCGCTGCCGGCGAGCGCGGCTTCGGCTGTGTCGATCGCCGCGCGAATCGACGTGCTGCCCTTCCAGTCGGCGCCCGGCTTCATCCGCACGTTGATCAGCTTCTGCGGGAACAGCGTGACGCCGTCGAGCATCTGCGCGAGGGTCTGGCCGCTGCGCTTCAGCGCGGCCAGCACGAGCAGCGCCGACACGATGCCGTCGCCGGTTGAATGGCGATCGAGCGACAGGATGTGGCCCGAACCTTCCGCGCCGAGCTGCCAGCCGTGCTCGCGCAACTGCTCGAGCACGTAGCGATCGCCGACCGCCGCACGGACGAACTTCACGCCCTCGCGCTGCAGCGCGACTTCGACCGCAAGGTTCGTCATCAACGTACCGACCGCACCTTCGACCTTCCCGTCGGTCGCGATCCGGTCCTTCACGAGCACGTAGAGCAGCTCGTCGCCGTTGTACAGGCGACCGGTCGCGTCGACGACCTGCAGGCGGTCCGCATCGCCGTCGAGCGCAATGCCGAGATCGGCGTGGTTCGCACGCACCGCGCGCACCAGCGCGTCAGGCGCGGTCGCACCGACGCCGTCGTTGATGTTGAAGCCGTTCGGCGCGACGCCGATCGGGATCACGTCCGCGCCGAGTTCGTGGAACACGTGCGGCGCGATCTGGTACGCGGCACCGTGCGCACAGTCGATCACGAGCTTCAGCCCGCGCAGGTTGAACGCGGCCGGGAACGTGCTCTTGCAGAACTCGATGTAGCGGCCGGCCGCGTCGTCGAGGCGACGCGCCTTGCCGAGACCGTCGGACGATGCGCATTCGAGCGGCTTGTCGAGCCACGCTTCGATCGCGGCTTCGGTGTCGTCCGGCAGCTTGTTGCCGTCAGCGGAGAAAAACTTGATCCCGTTGTCGTGATACGGGTTGTGCGATGCGCTGATCACGACGCCCGCCGACAGGCGCAGCGCACGCGTCAGGTACGCGACGCCCGGCGTCGGCATCGGGCCGGCCAGCATCACGTCGACGCCCGCCGCCGAGAACCCGGCCTCGAGCGCGGCTTCGAGCATGTAGCCCGACACGCGCGTGTCCTTGCCGATCAGCACGGTCGGACGCGAGCCCGCCGCGACCTCGGCCGAGCTGGCCAGTACCTTGCCGGCCGCGTAGCCGAGGCGCAACACGAAATCCGGTGTGATGGGCGCCTCGCCCACCGTGCCGCGAATACCGTCCGTGCCGAAATATCGACGTCCCATAGCGAATCTTCCTCCTTCGTCTTCTGACTTATCGTTGCCGCGCGGCTTCGCGCACGGCATTCCAGATTTTCAGCGCGTCGACCGTCGCCGCGACGTCGTGCACGCGCACGATCGCCGCCCCACGCTCGACCGCACACACTGCGGCTGCCACGCTCGCCGCGACGCGCTCCATCGGCGGCTTGCCGCCGATCACCGCGCCGAGCATCGACTTGCGCGACATGCCCGCGAGGATCGGATACGCGCGCCCGTCGGGCCGCGCGGGTGCCGTGTCCGGCAACGCGGCCAGCAGCGCGTAGTTGTCGTCGATGACCGCCTTGCCGAATCCGAAGCCCGGATCGACGCAGATCCGCTCCGGCGCAATCCCCGCATCGCGCAGCGCCTGCGCGCGCTCGGCGAGAAAATCGCGCACGTCGGTCACGACGTCGCCGTAATCGGGTTCGCCGACCTGCATCGTTTGTGGCTCACCCAGCATGTGCATCGCACATAGCCCGCAATTACCGTCACGCACCGCATCGATCGCGCCCGGCTGGCGGAACCCCCAAATGTCGTTGATCAGGTCCGCGCCTGCGGCCAGCGCCGCGCGCATCACGGCCGGCTTGTACGTATCGATCGACAACGGCACGTTCAGCGGCCGCAGCGCTTCGACGAGCGGGATCACGCGTGCGAGTTCCTCGTCGAGCGGCACGGGCGGTGCGCCCGGGCGCGTCGATTCGCCGCCGATATCGAGAAGGTCGACGCCTTCGGCGATCATTCGCTCGGCCTGGCGCAGCGCATCGTCGCGCGCGAGGAAGCGGCCGCCGTCGGAGAACGAATCAGGCGTGGCGTTGAGGATGCCCATCACCAGCGGGCGTTCGAACGTCAGTTCGAAGCGGCCGCACTGGAGTGGCGCGGGAATGAATGGGGAAACAGCAGGATCGGACACGAGCAACTGGCGTGAATGAATGCAAAACGGGCCGGTGTGAAGCCACACCAGCCCGTGAACGGCGCTAAAGCGCTAAAGCGGAGATTACGCCGCCGGCGAAGCAGGTGCCGGTGCGTTGCCGGGCTTCACCTCGGCACTGCTGCCACCACCCGACGAATCGCCGCCGACAGCCGGCGAGCTCTTCGGGGAGCGCGGCGGACGGCCTTCCATGATGTCGTTGATCTGATCGGCATCGATCGTCTCCCACTCCATCAGTGCCGCGGTCATCGCCTCGACCTTGTCGCGGTTCTCGTCGAGCAGGCGGCGCGCAAGGCTGTACTGTTCGTCGAGCACGCGGCGGATTTCCGAGTCGACCTTCTGCTGCGTCGCTTCCGAGATCGTGCGCGTGAAGCCACGGCCGAACGGCGATGCATCGTTCTCGTCGTCGACGTAGACCATCGGCCCGAGCGCGTCGGTCATGCCGAAACGGGCCACCATCGCGCGTGCCGTCTGCGTTGCCTTGTTGAAGTCGTCCGATGCGCCGGTGCTGACGAGGTTCATGAACAGCTCTTCCGCCACCCGGCCACCGAACAGGATCGCGAGGCGGTCCAGCAGGTAGTCCTTCGAGTACGTTTCGTTGTCATGCTCCGGCAGTTGCCACGTGACACCCAGCGCGCGACCGCGCGGGATGATCGTGACCTTGTGCACCGGGTCGGCCTTCGGCAGCAGCTTCGCGACCACCGCGTGGCCCGACTCGTGATAAGCAGTCGCACGCTTCGCTTCCTCACGGATCACGGCCGACTTGCGCTCCGGACCCATGAAGATCTTGTCCTTCGCGTCTTCGAAATCCTGCATCTCGACGATACGCTTGCCGCGACGTGCGGCGAACAGCGCAGCCTCGTTCACGAGGTTCGCGAGATCGGCGCCCGAGAAGCCCGGCGTGCCGCGTGCGATGACTGCCGCATCGACGTCGTTCGCGATCGGCACCTTGCGCAGGTGCACGCGCATGATCTGTTCGCGGCCGCGGATGTCTGGCAGACCGACGTAGACCTGGCGGTCGAAACGGCCCGGACGCAGCAGCGCCTTGTCGAGCACGTCGGAACGGTTGGTTGCGGCGATCACGATCACGCCCGAGTTCGCCTCGAAGCCGTCCATCTCGACGAGCATCTGGTTCAGCGTCTGTTCGCGTTCGTCGTTACCACCGCCCATGCCGGCGCCGCGATGACGGCCGACCGCGTCGATTTCGTCGATGAACACGATACACGGTGCATGCTTCTTCGCCTGTTCGAACATGTCGCGCACGCGAGCCGCGCCGACGCCGACGAACATTTCAACGAAGTCCGAACCGGAGATGCTGAAGAACGGCACCTTCGCTTCACCCGCGATCGCGCGGGCCAGCAGCGTCTTGCCGGTACCCGGGGGGCCGACGAGCAGCACGCCGCGCGGAATGCGACCGCCCAGCTTCTGGAATTTCTGCGGATCGCGCAGGAAGTCGACGAGCTCGGACACTTCTTCCTTCGCTTCGTCGCAGCCCGCGACGTCGGAGAAGTTCACCGCGTTGTTGTTCTCGTCGATCAGCCGCGCTCGCGACTTGCCGAACGAGAATGCGCCGCCTTTGCCGCCTCCCTGCATCTGCCGCATCATGTAGAACCAGAACACGATGATCAGGATCGTCGGCCCGAGGTAGTACAGCGCGGACATCAGCGCGTTCGGCTCGTCGTCGGCCTTGCCGCTGACCTGCACGCCGTACTTCATCAGATCGCCAACCATCCAGATGTCGCCGGGCGACACGATCTGGTATTTCTGGCCATCAGCCGGAGTGACGGTGAGGTTGCGCCCCTGAACGATGACGTTCTTGACCTTGCCGTTCTTGGCGTCGTCCATGAACTGCGAATAGGACACGCCTTCCTGGACGCGGGGCTTGTCGAACTGCTTGAACACCGTAAACAGCACCAGTGCGATCACCAGCCACACCGCTGCCTTCGAAAACATATTGTTGTTCAAAGCACCACTCCTTCACTCGTAGACGAGCGCCTACATTTTCCTTGCGGCGCCCCTCGGTCATTCTAATCCAGTCCGACCACCCTCGCCATAAGCATTGACAACCGCCGCGATAGCGCTTCGCTTGTCTGGCAAGGGCCGGAGCCCGTTTGCGGCACCTCGTTGCGCATCAGCGCGGACGTTTCAGATGCCGACCCAAAATGAACGTTTCGGACGATTTGTCGCGGGACGCCTTCGGCTTGCGCGGCGCGACGGTCTTAAACTGCTGTTTGAATTTCTCGACGATCTGGCTGTAGCCGCTGCCGTGAAAGCATTTCACGAGCAGCGCACCGTCCGGCTTCAGATGATTCTGCGCGAATTCGAGCGCCAGATCGCATAGATGCTCGATGCGCGCCGCGTCCGCCGAGGCCACGCCAGAGAGGTTGGGGGCCATGTCGGAAATAACAAGGTCCACGTCGCGCCCTTCGAGCACTTCTTCGAGCTGGTGAAGGACTTCGTCCTCGCGGAAGTCGCCCTGGAGGAAGTGGACGTCGGCGATCGGCTCCATCGGCAGGATGTCGAGCGCCACGATCGTGCCGTCGATGCCGCCTTCGCGCTCCGTGTCGCGCTTCTTGCCCTGCGCGAGCTTGTTGCGGGCATACTGGCTCCAGCTGCCCGGCGTCGCGCCGAGGTCGACGATCACCTGGCCCGGACGGATCAGCTTGTCCTGCTCGTCGATTTCCTTCAGCTTGTACGCGGCGCGCGCGCGATAGCCCTCCCGCTGCGCCATTTTGACGTAGGGGTCGTTGATGTGGTCGTGCAGCCAGTGCTGGTTGAAGCGGTTTTTTGCCATTCGAGAGAGAGATTGCTGCTAATTGCTTCGTGAAGCCGCGCTTTTAGCGGATAATACGCGTCTTCTTCGCGCGGCTGCGGCCCCTTTTCAGGCCCAAGCCGCGATTTTACGTGGTTTCGGCGCACGGCTGACGCGGTAACTTCCCGCGATCGCTATTCGGTCAGCGCGCCCTTATTTAGATTTCGACATTTCCATGCCCGCCCTTTCGCTTTCTCCCGCCGAGCGCTCCGCGCTGCGCTCCCAGGCCCATGCGCTCAAGCCCGTCGTGCTGATCGGCGCCGAAGGGCTGACCGACGCCGTGCTGAAGGAAATCAAGGTGCACCTCGACGCGCACCAGTTGATCAAGATCCGCGTGTTCGGCGACGAGCGCGACGAGCGCATCGCGATCTACGACGAGATCTGCGATCGCCTGAGCGCGGCGCCGATCCAGCACATCGGCAAGCTGCTGGTGATCTGGAAACCCGAAGCCGCCGTGGCGGCCCCGGCCCGCGGCCGTCGTGCCGGCACCGTGCCGAGCGCGGCCGAAGCCATCGACGACAAGAAAGGCCGTGCACCGCGCACCGTCAAGGTCGTCAAGGTGTCGCCGAACGCGAGCCCGGTGCGCCGTCCGAAGCCGACGAAGGTCGTCGTGCGCGGCAACGAGCGTGTGACGGCAGGCGGCAACGTGAAGCGCGCCAAGAAGCGCCAGGCCAGCACGAAGCGTCCGTTCCAGGACAAGTAAGCATCGAGGCGGTACGGCTGCGCCGTACCGCTGCCCTGCCCGCGGGCCCGGCATCGACCGGGCCTGCGCGGCATTTGCGTCAGGCGTCGCGCGCCGGCAGACGCCAGATCAGCATCAGCCCCAGCACACTCTCGACCAGGTAGAACACGCTCGAGACGCCGTGCAGCATCCCGAAGCGGCTCGCATACGGCGAGTTTGCGATATCGGTGCCCGCGTCCATCGCGGCTACCCGCAGCGCGTTCATGAACGGCTGCAGCGCGAAATACCCGACCAGCACGCACACGACCATCGCGGCGACGACCCAGCGCACGCGGCGATATTCGTTGCTGCCCCGCCGCACCTGCTGGTTCGACAGCGCGAGCAGCAGCACGCCACATACGACACCGAGGATCGCCTCGATACGGAACAGCTGGGCGGCGACCGAACCGGCCGTCATCCGCTCCAGCGTTTTGAACAGCACGGGCGCGACCGCATACCCGATCGTCAGCAGGCTGCCGACCCATACGGCCGACAGCAGACGGAACACGCGATGCGGCATCACGTCGCCCCGCTTCAGATGTAGCTGACCGAGATGATTTCGTACTCGCGCACGCCGCTCGGCGCCTGCACGGCCGCGACGTCGCCTTCGGACTTGCCGATCAGTGCGCGTGCGATCGGCGAGCTGACCGAGATCAGGCCGTGATCGATATCGGCTTCGTCGTCACCGACGATCTGGTACTTGACGGTATCGCCCGACTCGAGATCCTCGAGTTCGACGGTCGATGCGAAAACCACACGGCCTTCTGCATCGAGCACGGTCGGATCGATGACCTGCGCAGCCGACAGCTTCGATTCGAGTTCCGCGATACGACCCTCGATGAAGCCCTGCTTTTCCTTCGCAGCATCGTATTCGGCGTTTTCGGACAGATCGCCCTGTGCGCGGGCCTCCGAGATCGCGTTGATCACGGCCGGCCGCTCGACGGACTTGAGGCGCTGCAATTCATCGCGCAGGAGTTCTGCGCCACGCTTTGTCAACGGAATGGTGCTCATAAACGGCTCAATCGCTAAAAACGGCTATAAAAAAAATCACCGCGATTAAGCGCGTTTCCGATGCACTGGAAACACCGCCTAATCGCGGCACGTGTTGCTTCGACAGGTAACTGACTGCTTAGTTTAGGCGAGCGTGAAGACCTTGTAAATCATAGACTTCCAGATCCTTCAGGTAGCGCAAGCCTTCAACCGCCGCGCGCGCGCCCGACATCGTCGTGTAGTACGTGACCTTGTGCGCCTGCGCGCTCATGCGGATCGAACGCGAATCGGCAATCGCCTGGCGCGTTTCGTCGACCGTCGTGAACACGAGTGCGATCTCGCCGTTCTTGATCATGTCGACGATGTGCGGACGGCCGTCCTTCACCTTGTTCACGACCTTCACCGGCACGCCGGCCGCTTCGATCGCGGCAGCCGTACCCTTGGTTGCGACGATCGGGTAGCCGAGGTCGTGCAGCATGCGCGCGACTTCGACTGCCTTCGGTTTATCCGCATCCATCACGGTCAGCAGCACCGTGCCCGACTCCGGCAGGCGCGAACCGGCCGCGAGCTGCGACTTGAACAGCGCTTCGCCGAACGTCTGGCCGACACCCATCACTTCGCCGGTCGAACGCATTTCAGGCCCGAGGACCGGATCGACGCTCGGGAACTTGACGAACGGGAACACCGCTTCCTTCACGCTGAAGTACGGCGGCTCGACTTCCTTCGTCACGCCCTGCTGCGCGAGCTTCTGGCCGACCATCGCGCGCGCCGCGATCTTCGCGAGCGGCAGGCTGGTCGCCTTCGACACGTACGGCACCGTGCGCGATGCGCGCGGGTTCACTTCCAGCACGTAGATGATGTCCTGCTTCGAACCGTCCGCCTGCGGCACCTGCTGGATCGCGAACTGCACGTTCATCAGGCCGACCACGTTCAGCGCCTTTGCCATCGCGCCCGTCTGGCGCTTCAGCTCGGCCACGGTCTCCTTCGACAGCGAGTACGGCGGCAGCGAGCATGCCGAGTCGCCCGAGTGGACACCCGCCTGCTCGATGTGCTCCATCACGCCGCCGATGAACACGGCTTCGCCGTCGCAGATGCAGTCGACATCGCACTCGATCGCGTCGTTCAGGAAGCGGTCGAGCAGCACCGGCGAATCGTTCGACACCTTCACGGCCTCGCGCATGTAGCGCTCGAGGTCGCGCGGCTCGTGGACGATTTCCATCGCGCGGCCACCCAGCACATACGACGGGCGCACGACCAGCGGATAACCGATCTCTTCCGCGAGCGCGAGCGCTTCGTCTTCGGCGCGTGCGGTACGGTTCGGCGGCTGGCGCAGGCCGAGGTCCTGCAGCAGCTTCTGGAAGCGCTCGCGGTCTTCGGCCGCGTCGATCATGTCCGGCGACGTGCCGACGATCGGCACACCATGCGCTTCGAGGTCGAGTGCGAGCTTCAGCGGCGTCTGGCCACCGTACTGGACGATCACGCCGACCGGCTTTTCCTTGTCGACGATCTCGAGCACGTCTTCCAGCGTCAGCGGCTCGAAGTACAGGCGGTCGGACGTGTCATAGTCGGTCGACACCGTTTCCGGGTTGCAGTTGACCATGATCGTTTCGTAGCCGTCCTCGCGCATCGCGAGCGCCGCGTGCACGCAGCAGTAGTCGAATTCGATGCCCTGGCCGATCCGGTTCGGGCCGCCGCCCAGCACCATGATCTTCTTGTTGGTGGTCGGCTGCGCCTCGCACTCTTCCTCGTAGGTCGAGTACATGTACGCGGTCTTCGTCGCGAACTCGGCCGCGCAGGTGTCGACACGCTTGTAGACCGGGCGCACGTTGAGTTCGACGCGGCGCTTGCGGACGTCTTCCGGGCTCGCGCCGAGCAGCTTCGCGAGGCGGCGGTCGGAGAAGCCGCTCTGCTTCAGGTAGCGCAGTTCGTCGAACGACAGCGATGCGAGCGTGCGGCCGCCGAGCGCCTTTTCCTTCAGGACGATCTGCTCGATCTGCTCGAGGAACCACGGATCGATCGCGGTTTCCGCGTAGATTTCCTGGGCCGTCATGCCGATGCGGAATGCATCGCCGACGTACCAGATGCGGTCCGGGCCCGGCTCGTGGATCTCGATCGCGATCTCGTCGCGGTTGGTCGACTTCTCGTCGAGACCGTCGACACCGACTTCGAGGCCGCGCAGCGCCTTCTGGAACGATTCCTGGAACGTGCGGCCGATCGCCATCACTTCGCCGACCGACTTCATCTGCGTCGTCAGGCGCGAATCGGCTTCGCGGAATTTCTCGAACGCGAAGCGCGGGATCTTCGTGACGACGTAGTCGATCGTCGGCTCGAACGACGCCGGGGTCAGGCCGCCGGTGATTTCGTTCTTCAGCTCGTCGAGCGTGTAGCCAACTGCCAGCTTCGCCGCGACCTTCGCGATCGGGAAGCCCGTTGCCTTCGATGCGAGCGCCGACGAACGCGACACTCGCGGGTTCATTTCGATGACGACCATGCGGCCGTCCTTCGGGTTGATCGAGAACTGCACGTTCGAGCCGCCCGTGTCGACGCCGATCTCGCGCAGCACCGCGAGCGATGCGTTACGCAGGATCTGGTATTCCTTGTCGGTGAGCGTCTGCGCCGGCGCGACCGTGATCGAGTCGCCGGTGTGCACGCCCATCGGGTCGAGGTTCTCGATCGAGCAGACGATGATGCAGTTGTCGGCGCGGTCGCGCACGACTTCCATCTCGTATTCCTTCCAGCCGAGCAGCGACTCTTCGATCAGCAGCTCGCGCGTGGGCGAGAGATCCAGGCCGCGCTTGCAGATCTCTTCGAACTCTTCGCGGTTGTACGCAATGCCGCCGCCCGAGCCGCCGAGCGTGAACGACGGACGGATCACGACCGGGTAGCCGCTGCCGCCGGTGAGCGCCATGATCTCGGCGTGCACCTGGGTCGCTTCTTCCATCGAGTGAGCGACACCCGACTTCGCGGAACCGAGACCGATCTTGGTCATCGCGTCCTTGAACTTCTGGCGGTCTTCCGCCTTGTCGATCGCTTCCGGCGACGCACCGATCAGCTCGACGCCGAACTTCTCGAGCACGCCGTGGTGGTGCAGGTCGAGCGCGCAGTTCAGCGCGGTCTGGCCGCCCATCGTCGGCAGGATCGCGTCCGGGCGCTCCTTCTCGATGATGCGCGCGACGACTTCCCACGTGATCGGCTCGATGTAGGTCACGTCGGCCGTGTTCGGGTCGGTCATGATCGTCGCCGGGTTGCTGTTGACGAGAACGACCTTGTAGCCCTCCTCACGCAACGCCTTGCAAGCCTGCGCGCCCGAATAGTCGAACTCGCACGCCTGGCCGATGATGATCGGGCCGGCGCCGATGATGAGGATGCTCTTGATGTCTGTGCGTTTTGGCATGGCTCTGTCAATCAATAAATAAACGTTAATGCTGCACGTCGCGACCGGTTTGCCGGCCGCCGACTTCACAGGGGAGGCGCGCTGGCCTCCCGCTGCTCTGCCTGCTTCAAATCTTCATTCAGGACGCGAAGTAGCGCCTGGAGTCCCTCCAGATCACTCTCCGCCATCTGGTTCTGCACCTTCTCGAACTGCCCGAGCAGCCCCTTGAGACCCGCCTCGATTTCATGCATGTGTTCCGCTCGAGACGGATTCGATTCGGTCAATCCGTCAGCCTTGACGAAAAACCAACCGAGCCTGATCGCGTTGGGCATTTGCGACGCGAGAAAGTGGTTCAACAGGCTGTACCTCTCGGCATCGGTGCCCACCATTTGATGAATACGCTTGCTGGTCCTGATCAGCGCGCTCCACTCGTCCTCGATCACACTGCCCTTCAGCCGCGGGTACATCTGGCTCATCTCGGACAAATGTTCGTCGAAGAGGCTTGATGCCAGTCCGCGCCTGTTCACCACCGCAGTTGCCACGGACGGAAGCTCCGTTTGCGGCAATGGCTGCGGCGCCGGCCGAGACGCCGACATCCACGCGGTCACGATGTATTCCCGAATCCAGTCCTGCAGTTCCGGGAACCCGCGGTAATACTTGTGCAACAGCCACTCGATCCGCGCGGAGTCCGGGGTTTCCAGCGCGCGCAGCCCCCACCAGACGAGCAGCGCAGCCGGCAACACGATCCATCCTACGCTCAGCCCGACCGTCGGCAGAAAAAAAGCAAAAGCGGTCAGGAGCCCGACGGCAAGGTGGACGCGCGGCACCAGGTACAGGTGGCGGAACGCCAACCCCATCACCGCTCCCATCAGGAAGAGCGACATGCCTGCACCCGCGGTCACCACCGCGATCACCCACGCTCCAAAATCCACGAACCGGGCGTGCTTGTCGAATTCGTGCAACCTGTCCACCAGGCCGACCGCGGCGACCAGCGACGCCGCGCCGACCCCGACCGCCGTTCCCGCGAACGCGGAACCGTAAGCCACGAATCCGTGCCACAAGCTCATCCACAGCGCACGGACAAAGAGCCGGGTGCCGCCTTTCGGCCGCATCTTGGGCAATTGGAGACGTCCGCCCCAACGCAGCATTACGCCCCCGCCGCCTGACGCGCCAGCGACGTCCGCAGATCCGATTCGAGCTTCTTCAGCTCGACCTCGACCGCTGCGCGGTTCTTCCGACCTTCCGCCTGGATTTCCATCACGTCGCCGACCGTGCGCAGCAGCAGTTCATTGGCATGGCGCACCGATTCGATATCGATGACGCTACGCTGGCTGGCCTGCTCGATCGACGTCGCACTGCGGTGCAACTGCTCGGCATTCTTGCGCAGCAGTTCATTGGTCATGTCGACCACGGCCTGCTGCGTCTCGTACGCCTGCTTCTGCCGCTCGAGCGCAAGCGCGGTGATGAACTGCGCCTTCCATGCGGGAATCGCGGTATGAATCGCCGTATGGATCTTGTCCACCAGCAGGGCGTCGCCGTTCTGCACGATGCGGATCTGCGGCAGGCGCTGCAACCCGACCATTCGCGCGAGCTTCAGGTCATGCACCTTGCGCTCGAGCCGATCGATGTTGCGCGCGAGATCCTGCACCTTCTCCTGCTGGAGCGCGCGCTCATCGTCCGACAGGCCGCTCATCGCCGCCTGCAGCTCCGGCATACGGCTTTGCCGGAATTCGGCGACGTACTGCTCGCCCGCCGCTATGTAGGTGTCCAGGTTCTTCACGTACTGGACGCCGTTCGCGTGCAGGTCGTCCAGCATCGCGATGTCGCGACGCATCGCCTCGCGCCATATCTCGAGCCGCAGCGCCACCTCGTTGATCTGGCCCGCCACATCCTCGTAGCGGCGCACGAAGCGCTCGACTGCCCGCTGCGCGGTGCCGAGCATCCGCGAGACGAAGCCCTGCTTCTGCAACGACTCCGGATCCAGTGAGCGGATCTGGTCCTGCAGATTCGACAGCAGCGCCCCCGCTTCGCCGACATCCTTGCCTTTCACGTCCGCCAGGATGCGATCCGAATACGCGCTGAGCTCGCGCATCGCATCGTCGCCGAAGGACAGCACGGCGGTGGACGACTCGATGTCGATCGACGTGCGGATGCGTGCGACCGCCCCGTCCGCTTCGTTCCGCGGCGCGGCAGCCGTGGGTGCGGCCGTCAAATCGATCGATGCAGTGCTCTCGCTCAATGAATTGCTTCCTGGCGTGTCAGTCAAAATGGTTCCCCCGGATGTTTGGTCGCTTCTTCTTATTGGTCCGACACCCGACCCGCGAGCGTTCGCTGGTCGGGCGAATTGCTTAACTCATCGTCGCCAGCGCGAGCTTCACCGAGAATCCGATGAACAGGCCGCCCACGCTGCTCGCCGCGCCTGCTGCAAGCTTGCGGCGGCGGCGGAAGTGCTCGGCAAGCCGCGCACCCGCGAAGATCAGCGTGCTCAGGTACAGGAAGCTCGCGCTTTGCGCGATCGCCCCGAGCACGACGAACGACAGCGCGGGATGCGGGAATGCCGGGTCGACGAACTGGATGAAGAACGAGATGAAGAACAGGATCGCCTTCGGATTCAGCAGGCTCACGATCAGCGCCTTGCGGAACGGCCGCTCGCCGTCGACCGCGGGCGGCGCATCGGCCGGCGCATGGGCCGGCGCGCGCAGCTTCTGCCACGCGCTGCGCAGCATGCCGGTGCCGATGTAGAGCAGATACGCGGCGCCGCCATATTTCACGACGGAGAACAGCAGCGGGTTCGCCTTCAGCAGCGACGCGACGCCGGCGGCCGACAGCACCATCAGCACCGTGTCGCCGACGAACACGCCGCACGCCGCGCGATAGCCGGCCTTCACGCCGCGCTGCGCCGCGAGCGACAGCACGTACATCGAGTTCGGCCCCGGCAGCAGGATGATGAAGATCACGCCGAACACGTAGGTCCAGATATCCGTGATGCCGAGTGCGTGGCCGAACATGATGCGAATCTCCCGTCCTTCGGTTGCGTCGTTGACGTTAAGCGTTGCGCTGCTTCGCCGCGTCCATCAGCGCGGTGAAACGGTCGAACAGATAGCCGATGTCGTGCGGGCCGGGCGACGCTTCCGGGTGGCCCTGGAAGCAGAATGCCGGCTTGTCGGTCAGCTCGAAGCCCTGCAGCGTGCCGTCGAACAGCGACACGTGCGTCACGCGCGCGTTGGCCGGCAGCGAATCCGCATCGACCGCGAAGCCATGGTTCTGCGACGTGATCACCACGCGGCCGTCGCCGAGATCCTTCACCGGGTGGTTCGCGCCGTGGTGGCCGGTCTTCATCTTCAGCGTCTTCGCGCCGACCGCGAGGCCCATGATCTGGTGACCCAGGCAGATGCCGAAGGTCGGCACGCCGCGCTCGATGAATTGCTTCGTGGCCGCGATCGCGTAGTCGCACGGCTCCGGATCGCCGGGGCCGTTCGACAGGAACACGCCGTCCGGATTCAGCGCAAGCGCATCTTCCGCGCTCGCCTGTGCCGGCAGCACCGTCACGTGGCAGCCGCGCTCCGCGAGCATGCGCAGGATGTTGTACTTGACGCCGAAATCGTATGCGACGACGCGGTACTTCGGCGCTTCCTGCATGCCGTAGCCGCCTTCGAGGCGCCATTCGGTCTGCTTCCACTCGAACGGCTTCGTGGTCGACACGACCTTCGCGAGATCCATGCCCGCGAGGCCCGGGAACGAGCGCGCGAGCTCGATCGCCTTCGCTTCGTCGTCCGAACCCGTCAGGATGCAGCCGTTCTGCGCGCCCTTGTCGCGCAGGATGCGGGTCAGCTTGCGGGTGTCGATGCCGGCGATCGCGACGACGCCTTCGTCGCGCAGGTAATCGCCGAGCGTGCGGTCCATGCGGAAGTTCGACGCGAGCGAGGGCAGATCACGGATGATCAGGCCGGCGGCATGGACTTTCGTGGCTTCGACGTCTTCGGCGTTGACGCCGACGTTGCCGATATGCGGATAGGTGAGCGTGACGATCTGGCGCGAGTAGCTCGGATCAGTCAGGATTTCCTGATAGCCGGTGATCGCGGTATTGAACACGACTTCGCCGATCGTGTGGCCTTCGGCCCCGATCGAATAACCACGAAAGACCGTGCCGTCGGCGAGTGCAAGCAAGGCGGGAGTAAAAGACGGCAACACGGGAGGCTCCTTGGGGAACACCCTGCTGCCGACCTGTCTACCCTGCCGCGCGAGCGCCGCGCTGCGTGGGCGCGCGTGGTCGCTTGCTGGACGCGGCCTGCGTTGTCGAGACGCGAACCCGGCGCGTGGCGCACGAGGCTTCGCGGCATCGCCCGGCAGGCGGCGTGCGGCGGATGAACGGGATGAATGAGGTGGGCGCTAGGGTGCGAGGTTGATCAGCACAAACTTTCAAATTATAGCCTGAAAATGGCCCTATCTTCAATCGATATGGCCGTCCGATCGTGCGCGCGCCGCGTCCGGCGACGCGGCGCAACGCGCTGCGGCCCCGTTTCCGCGGCCGCCCTACCCGCCAGCGTACCGCCGGATCAGTGCGCTTGACCAGCGCCGCGCGCGGGCCAGACGTACCAGACGGCGCTCGCGAGCTGCAGCGCGAGCAGCACGCCCCATGCGGTGAAGTGCGCGGCGGCCGGATAGCGGCCGTCGACCGCCGGCCAGTGCGACAGCACCGCGCCGACACCGATCTGGAACGCAAAGATCAGCAGGAAGATCACGAGCGTGAGCGTCGTGTTCGCGCGGCCGATCAGGTGAGCGGGAAAATGCCCGGCCATCACCGCGTAGGTCAGGATGCCGACACCGCCGAACATCCCGTATGCGGCCCACAACACGGCCGGCGGCAACGGCACGCGCGCGACGATCGCAGCCTGCGTCGCGACGAACAGCGCCATGCCGACGCCGCAGAACGCATACACGGACACGCCGCGCCGCTCGAGCACGCGCGCCGCGGCGCCGAAGCCGACGCAGCCGGCCATCATCGCAAAGCCGAGCACCGACACGAGGCGCGCGGCATGCGGCGCATCGAACCCCGCGACATCGCGCAGGTACGGCCCGACCCACAGCGACTGCATCGCGTAGAACACGCCCTGCGTGACGACGGAGAACGACGAAATCTTCCAGAACGCGCGGCTGCTCAGGATGTGCCACGTGCCCTTGAACTGGCTGACGATCCCGCCCTGGTGGCGCACCTGCTTCGCCTCCGGCGCACCCAGGCCGATCGACGCCGCGACGATCACCGTCAGCACCGCGAGGCCGAAGCAGATCGCACGCCAGCTCGTCCAGCCGAGCAGCCAGGTCAGCGGCGAGCCGACCATCACGCCGCCGAGGCCGCCCACGGCCATCACGAGGCCGTTGACGAGCGGCAGCCGGCCGACGGGGAAATGTTGCGCGAGCGCCTTGAACGCCGCGCCGAGGCACACCGATACGCCGACGCCGATCAGCAGCCGGCCCACCATCATCGTGCCGAGGCTGTGCGCGGCACCGAACACGGCCGCGCCGGCGGCCGCGAACAGCAGCATGCCGGCCGTCACGCGGCGCGGGCCGAAGTGGTCGAGCATCACGCCGGCCGGGATCTGCGCGCCCGCGAAGCCGAGGAAGTAGAGACTGGTCAGCAGGCCGAGATCGGCGGCCGACAAGCCGAGCTCGTGCGTGACGAACGGCGCGAAGCCCAGATTGACGCCGCGAAACACATACGACACGAAATACCCGACCGAAAACAGCGCGAGCACTCTCACCTGCACCGACGACATCACTTCCCCTTGTTATATGAAGACCTTCGAAGCGGCGCCCCCGCGCTGCGTACAAACAAAAACGCCGTCACCTCGGTGACGGCGTTTCCTTGTATTTCGTCGGATGATACCGCAATCGCGCAAACCGGGCCGGCCGCACGATGCGCTCGCGACTGCGTTACTTCTTCTTGCCCTTGTGCGCTGCGGCCTTGGCCGGCGCCGCTTTCGCGGGAGCCGCCTTCGCCGATTTGGCTGCCGGCTTCGCCGCGCCGCGCTTCGCGCCGTGCGACTTGCCGCCCACCGCCAGGCTCGCGCGCTCGATGTGCGCACCGCCGGCCGACGTCGCGATCCGCTCCGGACCGGGTTCCGCCGGCACCGAACGGCCGACCGGCACGTGCAGCACGAGCGCCTGCCCCGGCATCGCGAGATCGCGGTGCGTGCGGTTCCACGCCTTGAGCTGGCCGACCGACACGCCGTAGCGGCCGGCGATCGCCGCCATCGACTGCTTGCGGCGCACGCGGATCAGCATCTTGCGCGTGTCGGGGACATCGGGTTCCATCGCGAGCGCGCCGTTTTCGGCGACGTCGGCGCTGATGTCCTCGTCGTCGTCATCGCCGCGCGGCACGACGATCGTCGAGCCCGGCTTCAGGCGCATGCCGGCCGGAATCTTGTTGATCGACATCAGCGTATCGGCGTCCACGCCGATCTTCTCGGCGATCGCGGCCGGCCGCGCTCGTTCGCTGACCGTGTAGGTGGTCCACGTCGAGAGCTGGCCGTTGTACGCCTTCAGGTTCTTCTCGAACGCCGACGCGTTGTCGAACGGCAGCAGGATCTGCGGCTCGGTCGCACCGAGGATCACCGGCTTCGAGAACGACGGGTTCAGCGAGCGGAATTCGTCGAGCGACAGGTTCGCGAGCTTCGCGGCCACCGCCACGTCGATGTCGCGCGACGTCGTGACCGTCACGAAATACGGGTGGTTCGGGATGTCCGGCAGCGCGAGGCCGTACTGCTGCGGATTCGCGATGATGTTCTTCACCGCCTGCAGCTTGGGCACGTAGTTGCGCGTCTCGTTCGGCATCCGCAGGCTCAGGTAGTCGGTCGGCAGGCCGGCCGCCTGGTTGCGCGCGATCGCGCGCTGCACGTTGCCCTCGCCCCAGTTGTACGCGGCCAGCGCGAGATACCAGTCGCCGAACATGTCATGCAGGCGCGACAGGTAGTCGAGCGCGGCGCTCGTCGACGCGAGCACGTCGCGGCGCTCGTCCTGCCACATGTTGCGCTTCAGGTTGTACGTGCGGCCCGTGCCGGGCATGAACTGCCACATGCCGGCCGCCTTCGCGACCGACAGCGCCTGCGGGTTGTACGCGGACTCGATGAACGGCAGCAGCGCGAGCTCGGTCGGCATGTGGCGCGCCTCGAGCTCTTCGACGATGTGATACAGGTACTTCTGCGAGCGCTCGGTCATGCGCTGCACGTAATCCGGGCGCTGCGTGTACCACGTGGTCTGCATGTCGACGAGGTCGGTCTGCAGGTCAGGCATCTGGAAACCGCGGCGGATGCGACCCCAGAGATCGGAGTCCGCACTGGTCAGGTCGCCGACGGATTGCTTGTCGACGTCGACAGTTTCTTTGGCGGTGGCTGATTTACGGAGGTAGGTGGACGTCGCCTGCGAATCGGCGGCGTTGTTGGCGACAGGGGCCTGGCTCGCACAAGCGGCGAGCAGCAGCACCACCATCGCACTCAATATAAGTCGCATGAAAATCTCGGCTTCCGACGGCTGGAAATTGCAGGCGATACTACGGAAGTGCGTGCTTCACGTCAATAAAAACACCGAAAACTCAGCGAAATCCTACATTTGGAGCAATTTTTACAGACTCCGCTTGAGCTTTGGAGTCCTCCGGAAATCATCATCGGAACCGGTTTTTCCACTCGCGCATCAGTGTGAACGCCGCCAGACGATCCGGCACTGTTTCGTGCAACTCGGCCTCGAGCGTCGCGCGGATCGCATCGCTGTCCGCCCGCATGAACGGGTTAACGGCACGCTCATGCGCGATCGTAGTAGGCAGCGTCGGCACGCCGCGCGCGCGCAGCGCCTGCGCATCGTCGCGCCACGTGGCGAGCGCCGTATTGCCGGGCTCGCACGCGAGCGCGAAGCGGATATTGGACAGCGTATATTCGTGTGCGCAATGCACGTGCGTGTCGCCCGGCAATGCCGCGAGCGCGTCGAGCGACGCGAGCATCTGCGCAGGCGTGCCTTCGAACAGGCGGCCGCAGCCGCACGAGAACAGCGTGTCGCCGCAGAACACGTGCGGCGCCGCGTTGCCTTGCCCGGCCGCCTGGAAATAGGCGATATGGCCGCGCGTATGGCCCGGCACGTCGAGCACGTCGAACGTGGCGGCGGGCGCGTCGAGCGTCACGCGATCGCCGCCCGAAAGCGGCCGCGTGACCACGCCGATCGCTTCAGCCGCGGGGCCGTAAACAGTGAGCGGAGCATCGTCCGGTTGGCTATCGCGCAGTGCCGCGACACCGCCGACGTGGTCGGCGTGATGGTGCGTGAGTAAAATAGCGGTCAACCGCCAGCCTCGTTCGGCTAGAACCCGGCGCACCGGCGCGGCTTCACCCGGATCGACGGCGATCGCATCGCGGCCGTCCGAGACGAGCCAGATATAGTTGTCATCGAATGCCGGAACCGGCACGTATTCCAGCTCGTTCATGGGCGCGCAATCATCGTTATGTCTGACCGTCAAATTATAGACTGGCCCGCCTGGACCGACTCACCGCCCGGCCGCTACGTGCTCGGCTGGGAGCAGGCGCAGCTCGACCGGATCGTGTCCGACGTCTTCGGGTTCCACGCGCTGCAGCTCGGCCTGCCGCAACTCGACGCGCTGCGCGAGAACCGCATGCCGTATCGCGGCCTCGTGCTCGATCCGGCGAGCGGCGCGAGCGCGCCGTACCAGTATCCGTGGGCGCGCGAGGCGCACGCGCCCGAGCACGCGCCCGACGGCCGCAGCACGACCTGGTGCGACCTGCTCGACCTGCCGTTCGAGTCGCAGAGCGTCGACCTGATCGTGATGCCGCACACGCTCGAATTCACGTCCGACCCGCACCGGCTGCTGCGCGAGGCCGAGCGCGTGCTGATGCCGGAAGGCCAGCTCGTGATCACCGGCTTCAATTCGCTCAGCCTGTGGGGCATGCGGCAATCGTTCGGGCGCATGGCGAACCGCCCGTTCGTGCCGGCCACGCGCGACCAGATCGCGTTCATCCGGCTCAAGGACTGGATCAAGCTGCTCGGCTTCGATCTCGAACGCGGCCGCTTCGGCTGCTACCGGCCGCCGCTCGTCACCGACAAGTGGCTGGCCCGCTACGGCTTCATGGAAGCCGCCGGCGACCGCTGGTGGCCGATCTTCGGCGCCGTCTACATGGTGACGGCCGTCAAGCGCGTGCGCGGCATGCGCCTCGTCGGCCAGATCAAGATGAAGAAGCCCGTGCTCGCACCGGGCCTGACGCCGGCGGCCTCCCCGACCACCCATCAAGAACATTCATGACTACCGATACCATCGACATCTATACCGACGGCGCCTGCAAGGGCAACCCCGGCCCCGGCGGCTGGGGCGCACTGATGCGCTACGGCGACAAAGAGAAGGAGCTGTTCGGCGGCGAGCCGAACACGACCAACAACCGCATGGAGCTGATGGGCGTGATCGCCGCGCTCGAAGCGCTGAAGCGCCCGTGCCAGGTGATCGTGCATACCGACTCGCAATACGTGCAGAAAGGCATCAGCGAGTGGATCCACGGCTGGAAGAAGAAAGGCTGGATCACCGCGGCAAAGACGCCCGTGAAGAACGCCGACCTGTGGAAGCGGCTCGACGCGCTCGTCGCGCAGCACGAGGTCGAGTGGCGCTGGGTCAAGGGCCACGCGGGCCATCCCGAAAACGAGCGCGCGGACGCACTCGCGAATCGCGGCGTCGAATCGCTCACGGCCTGAACACCAGCCGCCCCCTGTTTTCTACGTTTTTCCCGACATGCGCCAGATCATTCTCGATACCGAAACCACCGGCCTGAACGCCCGCACGGGCGACCGCCTCATCGAAATCGGCTGCGTCGAGCTGCTGAACCGGCGGCTCACCGGCAACAACCTGCACTTCTACGTGAACCCCGAGCGCGACAGCGATCCGGGCGCACTGGCGGTGCACGGGCTCACGACCGAATTCCTCAGCGACAAGCCGAAATTCGCGGAAGTCGCCAACCAGATTCGCGACTTCGTGCAGGACGCCGAGCTGATCATTCACAACGCGCCGTTCGACCTTGGCTTCCTCGACGCGGAATTCGCGCGGCTCGACCTGCCGCCGTTCACCGAGCATTGCGGCGGCGTGATCGACACGCTGGTGCAGGCCAAACAGATGTTCCCGGGCAAGCGCAACTCGCTCGACGCGCTGTGCGACCGCTTCGGCATCAGCAACGCGCACCGTACGCTGCACGGCGCACTGCTCGACTCGGAGCTGCTCGCCGAGGTGTATCTCGCGATGACGCGCGGCCAGGACAGCCTCGTGATCGACATGCTCGACGACGCGGGCGCCGACGGCGGTGCGGGCAATGGTCAGCGCGTGTCGCTCGCGGCACTCGACCTGCCCGTGGTGGCCGCGAGCGACGACGAACTCGCCGCCCACCAGGCACAGCTCGACGAGCTCGACAAATCGGTCAAGGGCACCTGCGTGTGGCGCACGTCGGCCGACGCGGGCGCCGCAGAAACGGCTTAAGGCAGGCACACGGTGCGGCACGCGCCGCGGCCGCGCTCACGCGCGCGGCTGCAGCGCGATGACCGCCATCCCGCCGAGCGCGAGCACCGCGCCGGCCACGTCCCAGCGGGTCAGCGCGACGCCGTCGACCACCCGCAGCCAGACCAGCGCCACCGCGATATACACGCCGCCGTACGCAGCATAGGTGCGCCCCGCCGCACTCGGGTGCAGCGTCAGCAGCCACGCGAACAGCGCGAGCGACAGCGCGGCCGGCACCAGCAACCACACCGGCCGGCCCTCCTTCAGCACGAGCCACGGCAGGTAACAGCCGACGATTTCGGCCAGCGCGGTGGCGGCAAACAACGCCGCGATCCTCATCAGTTCGGTCATCCGGTTCCTCGTGAATTCGGCCCCGTCACCGGGGGCCGCACGGCTCCGCCGCGCGCCGCCGATCATACCCGAGCCGCCCCCGCCGGGCGCCCCGCCAGACGGGCGTTTCCCGGCAATTTGCACGATCATCCGTCATCGTGCTATCATGTCGCCTGTTTCAACATTCAATCTCTGTCTATTCGATTTCGAGAGAAGTCCGTCCGCGCGTTGCGGGCCGGCCCTTCGACCGAAATTGCACATACAGGAAAGCCCGCCCGACAGGCCCGCTTTTCTCGTTTCGTTGCCCCTCCGGGGCGCTTGCCGGAACGCTGGACACCGTCCGCCCCGGCATCTGCCGCCTGCATCACGCGGCCCATTCTTCATGAGCGCACTGTCGCGACGGCCCATCGGGCCCGCGTCGAAGCAGCCCCTTACGGCCCTTTACCGCCCATCGTGCAGTAAGTGCTTAAAGGTTTGCCCCGACGCGCCGCACCCGACACCGCGCTCGCCGGCAAACCGTGTCGGACGGCCCGCCCGTTCGGCGCAGTCAAAGGAGTGCATGACCTTGACCGCAACACACGCCAGCCCGACCGCTGCTTCTTCCTCCGCTTCGTCGTCCGGCGAAGCCCCGCTCGTCGCGGACGACATAACCGTCGTCGACCAGAGCCTCCTCAAGCGCGCCGTCAGCGCGATGGCCATCGGTAACGCGATGGAATGGTTCGACTTCGGCGTCTACAGCTACATCGCCGTCACGCTCGGCAAGGTGTTCTTCCCGTCCAGCAGCCCGTCCGCGCAGCTGCTCGCGACCTTCGGCACGTTCGCGGCCGCGTTCCTCGTGCGCCCGCTCGGCGGCATGGTGTTCGGCCCGCTCGGCGACCGCATCGGCCGCCAGCGCGTGCTCGCCGCCACGATGATCATGATGGCCGTCGGTACCTTCGCGATCGGCCTGATCCCCAGCTACGCGTCGATCGGCATCATGGCCCCCGTGCTGCTGCTCGTCGCCCGCCTCGTGCAGGGTTTCTCGACCGGCGGCGAATACGGTGGTGCCGCCACCTTCATCGCCGAATTCTCGACCGACAAGCGCCGCGGCTTCATGGGCAGCTTCCTCGAATTCGGCACGCTGATCGGTTACGTGATGGGTGCGGGCGTCGTCGCGCTGCTCACCGCGTCGCTGTCGCAGGAAGCGCTGCTGTCGTGGGGCTGGCGCGTGCCATTCCTGATCGCCGGCCCGCTCGGCCTGATCGGTCTCTACATCCGGATGAAGCTCGAGGAAACACCGGCGTTCAAGCGCCAGGCCGAAGAGCGCGAAGCGCAGGACAAGGCCGTGCCGAAGACGCGCTTCCGCGAAACGCTGATGCGCAACTGGCGTGCCCTGCTGCTGTGCGTCGGCCTCGTGCTGATCTTCAACGTGACCGACTACATGGTGCTGTCGTACCTGCCGAGCTTCATGTCGTCGACGCTGCACTTCGACGAATCGCACAGCCTCGTGCTCGTGCTGATCGTGATGGTGCTGATGATGCCGCTGACGCTCGCCGCCGGCCGCCTGTCGGACCGGATCGGCCGCAAGCCCGTGATGCTCGCCGGCTGCGTCGGCCTGCTCGCGCTGTCGATCCCGTCGATGATGCTGATCCATGCGGGCACCACGGCGTCGGTGTTCGGCGGCCTGCTGATCCTCGGCGTGCTGCTGTCGTGCTTCACCGGCGTGATGCCGTCGGCGCTGCCGGCGCTGTTCCCGACCGAGATCCGCTACGGCGCGCTCGCGATCGGCTTCAACGTGTCGGTGTCGCTGTTCGGCGGCACGACCCCGCTCGTGACCGCGTGGCTGGTCGACGTCACCCACAACCTGATGATGCCCGCGTACTACATGATGGGCGCCGCCGTGATCGGCATCGTGTCGGTCGTCGCGCTCGCCGAAACCGCGCGTCAGCCGCTCAAGGGTTCGCCGCCGGCCGTCGCGTCGCGTCGCGAAGCCCATCAGCTCGTGCGCCAGATGCGCGAGGACGACGAATCGGAGATGTACGGTGTCGTATCGCCGGCACGCGCCTGAGCGTCGCCCATGAAAAAGCCCCGGCCGAAGCCGGGGCCCGATCGAACCCGATCCGCCCGACCGGCTTGCGCCGGCCGGGCTTTTTTTCATCCATGCGACGCGCGCGCCGTCATGCCTGCGCTTCGCAGTGGCGGCAGAAAATCAGCGCGCGCGAGCGCGACACGGCGGCCTGCGCACCGCGCGCCGCGACGATCAGCCCGACCTGACTGAGATTGAAATCGCGCTCGACCATCAATTGCGTCAGCGCGGCAAGCGGCAACACGAGGGACGGGTGGTACAGGCTCGATTCAATCAGGGCTTTCATCATCGGCTCCATCAGGCAAGGCGTGATTCGATGGAGTGGATTCTAGGGACCGGCCGCTTCCGGATAAACAGCACGAATGCGAAGTCACTTGTCGGCCGCCGCGAACAATCGGCAAAGGCTTGCCTGGCAAGGCCGAGCGGGCGGCAGGGAGCAACGCGGGCCGCATCGCTCCCTGCCGCGACGCCTAGACGAGCGGCGTTTCGACGAACGCCGGCAGCGCTTCCGCCCGCGCCGAGTGCGCGGCCAGTGCCGGGTAACGGGCCGGATCGATCCGCGCGAGCATCGGGTAGTCGGCCGCCATGAACTGCGTGAAGCGCCATGCGACCGCGACCGTCACGTCGGATTGCAGCAGGCGCGCACCGCCAAACCAGCCGTTCGCGGCCGCGACGAGCGGCTCCAGTGCGCCGTATGCGCCCTCGATCTGGCTCAGCACGCGCTCGAGCCACGGCGCATGCTGTTTGTCGGCCGGACGCAGCGACTGCTCGTAGACGACCTGCACGGTCTTCTCGGCAGCCGCCAGCGCGAAGCCGACCGGCACGAGTACGCGCAGCCGTGCATCGGCGGCATCGGGCAGCAGGCGCCGTTCGGGCGCGACCCGGTGATCGAGATAGTCGACGATCAGCGACGAATCGAGCAGCGTCGCGCCGTCGTCGGTCACGAGCGTCGGTGCCTTGACGACCGGGTTGATCGCCCTGAACTGCTCGAAATGACGGAACACCGAGATCGACTCGTGTTCGAACGGGAGGTCGAGCAGCTTCGCCGAAATGGCGACCCGACGCACGAACGGGGAATCCAGCATGCCGATCAGCTTCATCGCGAACGCTCCGCTTGAGGGGAATGGGATCGACGACTGTAGCAGCGTCGCGCGGCGTCGCCTAGGGCCCGTTCCCGGCAGCACGGGCGGGCGCCGGCGCCACGAACGCGTTTGCCGCCCGCCTTCACGATCAGCGTGCTCCCCAGCACCGTCAGCCCGCCGCTCGTGCTGAACATGCGCACGCGCGACCTGTACGTCGAGCTGATCGGCGGCCATCCGTTCGAAAACTACTCGCACA
>NZ_JAAGPE010000277.1:0-12341 GCF_017104605.1 Burkholderia sp. Ac-20384
GTTCACGCAGCCGCAGGCCGGTGCGGCGGCCCGCGCGGATGTCGTCGCGTCGGCGGCGCGCATCGTGGCGGGCGCGCTCACCGCGACGGCCTGAGCGTTCCGCGCCTCGCGCAAAGCCGTCGTTTGGCTTATCGTGTCGGACAGCGCGCGCCGGGGTCGGCGCGCGGTCCTTCTGCGCCGTTTTTCCGATTGCCTTTTTCATGCGCCGACTTCCGCCTCTGCACGCGCTGCAGATATTCTCGACGGTGGCTCGCCACCGCAGTTTCACGCGCGCGGCCGAGCAGCTGTGCATCACGCAGGGCGCGGTAAGCCGGCAGATCCAGACGCTCGAGGCGCATTACGGTTTCCCGCTGTTCAAGCGGCATGCAAAGGGCCTCACGCTGACGGCGGAGGGCGAGCAGTTGCTGCCGGTCGTCAACGAGAGCTTCGCGCGGATCGAAGATATTTCGATGAGGCTCACGCGGCAGCGCACCGATCTCGCGCTGAAAGTGCCGACCTGCGTGATGCGCTGGATGCTGCCGCGCATCATGCGCTTCCAGGGCGAGCATCCCGATCTCCACGTGCAGATCACGACCGCGTGGCAGCACGTCGTCGATTTCTCGACCGAGCCGTTCGATGCGGCGGTCGTCTACGGCACGTCGCCGGGCGCCGGCGTGTTCGCGCTGCCGTTGTTCGACGAGCGGCTGACGCCCGTCTGCGCGCCCGAGTTGCGGCAGACGTCGCCGCTCGACACGGTCGGCGATCTCGCGCGTCATACGTTGCTGCATCCGACCCGTGACCATCGCGACTGGCGCGCGTGGCTCGATCACGCAGGCGAGCGCAGCGTCGATCCCGCGCGCGGGCCGACGTTCGACACGCTCGATCTCGCGACGAATGCGGCGATGCAGGGCTTCGGCGTCGCGATCGGCGATGTGACGCTCGTCGACGACGACGTCAGTGCGCGCCGGCTCGAGCGCCCGTTCGACATCGTGCTCGAGACGGGCGCGCGCTATTTCTTCGTCTACCCCGAGAACATCGGCAACCAGCAGAAGATCCGCGCATTCAGCGACTGGATCGCGCGCCATCGCGATTGACCGCCCATCACGCACGTGCGCGGAACCGGCGCGCGGAATCCGTTGGATACCGCGCCGGTGGACGGCTTTACTGGTACGTGACGACGGCGATCATCGGCGCCTGATCGTTGCCCGGACGGTTCGGTAAAACGATTGCGCGCGAGGCCTGAGTAAAGGTCGTGGTCTTGATGGCCTGCTGGCTCGCTGCGTCGACGAACGCGATCTGGCCGGTTGCCGGGCGCGGGCAGTCGGGGCGGACGTGCCCACGGGCGAGATCGGCCGTATCGAGCGCGAACGAGCAGGGCGGCTCGACGATCATGCCGGAGAAGTTGATGATGCCGGACGCGCCGGCGGCAAAGGACGAGGAAGTGGCCAGAAGCGCGGCAGCCAGGACGAACGAGGCGGCGATAGGGCGATGCTTCATGACAGGCTCCAGAGAGGAAGCGCGTCGCAGCGGGGCCGCTCGGGTGGCAGTCCGTCAACGCTGCGTTGCTATATGCGTAAACGGCAAAACGATCGAACCTCTTGAATGAAAAAATCGAAATAATGGCAATCAGCAAACGATTGCGCATTGCTTAAATCAATCTAGACCGAATCTGCGCAACCGCAAGTCAGGGAAATGCCGGGTGGCATAAGATCGAAGGACGAACGGTCGTCGCGACCGTTGTGTGGGCAACGGCCTTGTGCCGCCCGGAAAGCAAAACGGCCGCTCGAGACGAGCGGCCGTTTTGCGTTGGCGCCGAAGGTGCGCCGTTCAGTTCGTGCGCTTGCGTACCGCGCCGACGATCACGAGCAGCACGATCGCGCCGATGATCGACGCGATCCAGCCCGCGCCCTGGCCCGGTGCGTACCAGCCGGCGGCACGGCCGACGTAGCCGGCGACCAGCGAGCCGACGATGCCGAGCACGGTGGTCATCAGGATGCCCATCTTGTCGTCGCCGGGCTTGAGCGCGCGGGCGAGGAGGCCGACGATGAGCCCGACGACCAGGGTTTCGATGAATTGCAGCATGAACGCCTCCCTATTGCGGTTGAGCTGTTGACCAAACGAAGTTGACCCGTGCGGCGCACAAGGGTTCCATGCGCGGCCGCGCGGCGCGTGGCGTGCCGAGTATCGCACGCTGCCGCGGCGCGCATATGTCAGGCTGCCGGCGCGCCCGCCACCGGGTCGAGACGACGGTAGCCTTCGGTCGCGTTCAGCAGCGTGCGCGTGTAGTCACGTGCCACCTGCCCGGCGCGCACGTCCTCGATCCGCAGCAGCTCGACGATCTCGCCATGCTGCATCACCGCGACGCGCTGGCACAGGAAGCCGATCACCGCGAGGTTGTGGCTGACGAGGATCATCGTCAGGTTGCGTTCGCGATGCAGGCGGCGCAGCAGGTTCAGGATCTCCGCCTGCACCGACACGTCGAGCGCGGACGTCGGCTCGTCGAGCAGCAGTACGCGCGGCTCGACGATCAGCGCGCGCGCGATCGCGACGCGCTGCCGCTGGCCGCCCGACAACTGGTGCGGATAGCGAAACCGGAACGCGGGGCCGAGGCCGACCTCGGACAGCGCGCGGGCGATACGCGCATCGGTGTCGCCCATGCCGTGGATCGACAGCGGTTCGCGCAACGTCTGGTCGACCGTGAAGCGCGGATGCAGCGACGCGTACGGATCCTGGAACACCATCTGCACGTGACGCCGAAAGGCACGATCAGGCGTGCCGCCCACCGGCTGGCCGTCGATCGACAGGTTGCCGGATGCGAGCGGCACGAGCCCCGTCAGTGCGCGCAGCAGCGTCGACTTGCCGGAACCCGATTCGCCGACGAGCCCGAACACCTCGCCGTCGCGCACCGCGAAGCTCGCGTCGCGCACGGCGTCGACGTGACCCGTGCGGGTCGGGAAACGGATCGATGCGTGATCGACGTCGATCATCGTGCGGCCTCCTGTCGATCGGCGGGCGTGCCGGCGTGCGACGCGGGCTCGAGCCACGCCGGATCGCGGCGCAGCACGGGCAGTTCGTCCGGCGGGTTCGCGAGCGGCGGATTCGCCGCGAGCAGCCCGCGCGTATAGGGATGGGATGCGTTGCGCAGGTCGCGCGCGGCGCAGGTTTCGACCACGCGGCCCGCGTACATCACCGCGACGCGATCGCAGAACGACATCACGAGCGGCAAATCGTGGCTGATGAACATCAGGCCCGTGCCGTGCCGCGCGATCATCGCGTCGAGCACCGCGAGCACCTGCATCGATACGGCGACGTCGAGTGCGGAGGTCGGCTCGTCGGCGATCAGCAGGCGTGGGCCGGTCGACACCATCATCGCGATCATCACGCGCTGGCCCATGCCGCCCGACAGCTCGTGCGGATACGCATCGGCGACGCGCGCCGGGTCGCGGATCTGCACGGCCGCGAGCGCGTCGACGATCCGCTCGCGCAGCGCGCGGCCGCGCAGGCCCGGCTCGTGCAGCCGGAACGCTTCGCCCATCTGCTGCGCGACGGTCATGACCGGGTTCAGCGAATATTTCGGGTCCTGCAGGATCATGCCCATCTGGCTGCCGCACAGCCGCCGGCGTTCGCCCGGCGACATCGCGAGCAGGTCGTGGCCCGCGAAGCGCATCGTGCGTGCCGACCAGCGCGCCGCGTCGGGCAGCAGGCCGAGCAGCGCGCGGCCGGTCAGCGATTTGCCGGAGCCCGATTCGCCGACGATGCCGAGCCGTTCGCCGGGGGCAAGCGTCAGCGACAGGTCGCGCACCGCATCGGTGACGGTGCCGTCGTGGCCGCGAAAGCCGATCTTCAGGCCGTCGATCTCGCAGAGCGGCGCGGGCGAGGGGGCGGGATTCATCGGCATGTCACGCTCCATGGCGGGGATCGAAGACGTCGCGCAGCCCGTCGCCGAGCAGGTTGAACGCGAGGCTCACGAGCAGGATCGCGCAGCCGGGCAGCGTGGCGACCCACCACGCGTCGAGTAGCACATTGCGGCCCGACGCGACCATGAAGCCCCATTCGGGGCTCGGCGGCTGCGCGCCGAGGCCGAGGAAGCCGAGGCCCGCGACGGTCAGGATGATGCCGGCCATGTCGAGCGTCGCGCGCACGATCACCGACGACATGCACATCGGCATGATGTAGCGCAACAGGATGCGCGGCCCCGACGCGCCCTGCAGCCGCGCGGCATGAATGTAGTCGGCCTGCGCGATGCGGATCGTCTCCGCGCGCGCGAGCCGCGCATACGCGGGCCACGCGGTGATCGAGATCGCGACAACCGCGTTGATCACGCCGGGCCCGAGCGCGGCGGCGAACGCGAGTGCGAGCACGATCTTCGGGAACGCGAGCGCGATGTCGGTGATGCGCATCAGCACGCTGTCGACGAAGCCGCCGCAATAACCGGCCGTCGTGCCGATCAGGAGGCCGATCGGCACGACGATCACGACGACGAGGATGGCGATGCCGAGCGTGAGGCGCGATCCGGCGATCAGCCGCGAAAGAATGTCGCGGCCGAGCTGGTCGGTGCCGAGCCAGTGCGACGCCGAGCCGGGCGGCAGCAGCCGGTCGGACAGCACCTGGCGCAGCGGATCGTGCGGCATGATCAGCGGGCCGATGATCGCGACCACGATCAGTGCGACGAGAATCGCGAGCCCGAACAGGTTGAGCGGATTCGTGGCGAAACGACGCCAGCGTCGGTACGCGAGGCCGAGTGCGGCCTGCGAGCGCGACGCGGGTGCGTCGGACAGCAGCCACGCGCGGAGTGTGAGGCGCTCGGCGTTCATGGTTGGACGACCTTCGGCATGGGCGATGAAAGAAGCAGGGTGGATGCGGTCATGTCGTGGCGGCCCTCAGCGCGCACGCGGATCGAACACGCGGTACAGCGCGTCGGTCAGCAGGTTGACGGTGATGAACATCGCGCCGATCACGAGCGTCGCGCCGAGCACCGCGTTCATGTCGGCGTTCAGCAGCGCGCCGGTCAGGTACGAGCCGAGCCCCGGCCACGCGAACACGATCTCGGTCAGCACCGAGCCTTCGAGCAGGTTGCTGTACGTGAGCGCGATCACGGTGAGCAGCGGCACCATGATGTTGCCGAACGCATGCCGCCAGATCACGCGTCGTTCCGACAAGCCCTTCGCGCGCGCGGTGACGATGTATTCCTGGCTCAACTGGTCGAGCATGAACGAGCGCGTCATCCGGCTCAGGTACGCGACGGAGTAGTAGCCGAGAATCGCGGCCGGCAGCGCGATGTGCGATACGGCGTTGCGGAACACGTCCCACTCGCCCGCGAGCGCCGCGTCGATCAGCAGGCTGCCCGTGCGCGTGTCGACCATCCCGTCGTACACGGGATCGAGCCGGCCGGGCCCGCCGACCCAGTGCAGCCGTGCGTAGAACAGCAGCAGCCCCATCAGCCCGAGCCAGAACACCGGCACCGAATTGCCGACCAGCCCGACGAAGCGCGCGATGTGGTCGATCGGCCGGTTGTGCTTCACGGCGGCCGCGACGCCGAGCGGCACGCCGATCGCGATGCCGATCAGTGTCGCGATCGTCGCCAGCTCGAGCGTGGCCGGGAACACGCGCTTGATGTCGTCGAGCACGGGGTTCGCGGTCAGCAGCGACATGCCGAGATTGCCGTGCAGCACGTCGCGCGCATAGATCAGGAATTGCGTGACGAGCGGCTTGTCGAGGCCGAGCGCGATGCGTTCGGCCGCGTACGCCTCGGCCGATGCGCGATCGCCGAGGATCGCGAGCACGGGATCGATCGGCACCTTGCGGCCGATCACGAACGTCAGCGCGAGCAGCCCCGCGAACGTGACGGCGAGCGTGAGTGCCCAGCGCAGCACGCGCAGTGCCCAGCGTACGGCCGGGTGCCGCGCGGGCAGCGTGCGCAGTGCTTCGAGGGAGGAGGCGGGAGTCGACATGCGGCGAATCTTATTGCTTCTTCAGGTTGCGGTACGACACGAGATCGTTGATCGGCCCGACTTCGAGCCCGCTCACGCCGGGCCGCGTCGCGACCTGCGCGACTTTCTCGAACATGATCACGAACGGCGAGCGCGCAAGCATTTCCTTCTGCATCGCCTGGTACCGTTGCGCGCGTTTCGCGGCGGTCGGTTCGGCGAGCGCCGTGTCGGTTTCCTTCGTCAGTTGCGGGATGTCCCAGCTGTTGCGCCAGGCCAGCATTTTATAGCTCGACTTGTCTGAATTGTCCGGATTCCACGCAAAACCCTGCGCGTTGCTGTGCGGATCGATGTAGTCGGCCGACCATTCGCCGATGTAGATGTCGTGCTGGCGCGCGCGGTATTTCGCGAGCGTCTGCTTGTTGTCGCCGGGGATCAGCTGCACCTTGATGCCGGCTTGCGCGAAGTTCGCCTGCACGGCCTGCGCGATTTCGGTGTACGGATAGTCGTTGCGCACGTCCATCGTCACCGTAAAGCCGTTCGGCACGCCGGCCTTCGCGAGCAGCGCCTTCGCCTTCGCGACGTCCAGCTTGTACGGGTTCGTGTTCAGCGTACCGAGGAAGCCTTCGGGCAGGAAGGTCTGGTGGACCTTGTAGGTTGTCTTCACCACGTTGCCCTGGATGCCCGCATAGTCGACCAGCCACTTCAGCGCTTCCTGCACGTCGGGTTTCGCGAGCGTCGGGTTCTTCGTGTTCAGGCCGAGATACAGCAGCGTCGCCTGCGGCGAGGCCGACACCCTCGCCTTGCCGGATTTCACGACCGACGCCAGATCGTCGGGGCTCAGGTCGCGCGCCGCATCGACGTCGCCGTTCTCCAGCAGCAGGCGCTGGCTCGCGGCTTCGGGCACGTGGCGCAGCACGATGCGCTTCATCGCGAGCGGCAGCCGGTAGCCGTCGAAGCGTTGCAGCACGACGCTGTCGCCGGCCGTCCATTTCACGAGCTTGTAGCCGCCGGAGCCGGCCTCGTTGGTCTTCAGCCATGCGTTGCCGAAGTCGTTGCCCTGCTGGTGCGACAGCAGCAGCTTCTTGTCGACCACCGACGCGGGCCACGAGCCGAGCACGTTCAGCACGAAGGTCGGCGCGTATTTCTGGTCGGTCGTGACCGATACCGTCAGGTCGTCGAGCTTCTTCACGTTGGCGACGACGTTCGCCTTCGAGAGCCCGATGCCGGTCAGCACGGCGGCCGGGCCCTTGTCGAGCAGCACCGCGCGCTGGATCGACCAGGCGACGTCGTCGGCCGTCAGCGGGTTGCCCGAGTGGAACTTGAGGCCGGGGCGCAGCTTGAACGTATAGGTCAGCCCGTCGGTGCTCACCGTCCACGACTGCGCGACGTCGCCGTTGAATTTCGACGGATCGCGCAGGTCGACGCGCACGAGCCGGTCGTACGTATTCGCGACGTATTCCTCCGGCACCAGCTCGTAAATCTCGCCCGGGTCCAGCGTCGTGAATTCGTCGAGCAGCGTGGCCATCACGAACATGTCCTTCGGCGTTTCCGCGCGCGCGGCGGAAAGCGGAACGGCGGCGAGAACGGACGCGGCGGCCAGCGCCGCGACGAGCCGGGATGTCAGCAATTTCATGTGCGCTCCATGTGTCGTTGAAGTCGTTGAGGGCGTCGAACGTGAACGGTGAAGGGAATGCATGTGGCCATCACATCAGGTGCCACGGGCCGCTGTCGGCATTGTCGATCTGCGGCAGCGCGTGCGAGCCCGGCAATTCGTAGTGCCACCACTCGCTGTCGATATGCGCGAAGCCGGCCGCGTGCATCACGCCGAGCAGCAGCAGGCGATTGCGCTGCACGGCTTCGGACAGCCCCGCGTGGAAGTGGCCGGAGGAGGCGACCATCTCGTCGAAGCCGGTGCCCATGTCGAGCGGCTCGCCGTCCGCGCCGACGAGCGTCAGGTCGAGCGCGGTGCCGCGGCTGTGATTCGAGCCGCGGCCGAGATCGGCGATGAAGTTCGGATCGGGCAGGAAATCCCACAGCACCTGCTGCGCCTGCGGCGGCCGGTACGCGTCGTAGATGCGCAGCGTGAAGCCGGCCTGCGCGGCGATGTCGACCGCGCGGCGCAGCGCGGCTTCGGCCGGCTCCAGCAGCAGGCAGTGCGCGCGGCGATAGATCGGCTTGCCGGTCAGGTTGCGGTCGGTCGCGTAGACGAGATCGATGTCGACGCGATGCGTGGCGGGCGTGATTTCAACGAGGCGGTGAGCGTTCATCGGCGGTTCGGAGGGCACTCGCATTCAGGATTCGAATTGATCGAACGTGTGCTGCAGTTCGCGGTTGCGCGCGACGCGCCGGTCGATCGCAGGGCCAAGACGGTCAACCACGGCCGTGATCAGCAGGTTGAACAGGCAGGTGAGCGGCGCGAGCGAATCCCAGAACTGGCCGACGTCGGTCTTTACCTGCAACAGGTCGGCCGGCCAGTCGCGCGCCCACGGGCACGACAGATCCGTGACCAGCGCGAACGGCTGTCCGCGCTCGGCGGCCGCCTGGCAATAGCGGCGCGCGCTGCGCGAATAGGCGCGCGTATCGGTGACGATGCAGTACGGCCGCTCGAATTCGGAGTTCAACGAATCGACGTACGAGCCCGACTGGCCGTCCGAATAGAACACGCGCGGGCGCAGGTATTCGAGGTAGCTGCTGAATGCGTTGCTGATCCCGCGCGTCGACTGGATGCCGAGGATGAACACGGCGTCCGCCTGCGCGATCCGGTCGGCCACCTGCGCGAACACCGGGCCTTCGGCGAGCCGGTACACGTGGCGGATCGCATCGAGCTCGCGCTCGAGCGACGTCGCGAGCGGGCCTTCACTGCCGTTGCTGCCGTTGCCGTCGGGTTCGGACGGTTGCGTGCCGGTGACGCGACGGTATTCGTCGAGCCGGTCGGTGATCATCCACGGGCGGTCGCCGCCGCCGCGCAGCTCGCGCTTCAGGTCGTCAAGGTTGCGATAGCCGACGCTGCGCAGGAAGCGCCCGACCGAGATGCCGCTGGTGCCGGCCTGCTGCGCGATCTGGTCGGCCGTCTCGAGCCCGAGCCGGTCGAGGTTCGCGAGCATGTAGCTCGCGATGCGCTTGGCGGTCGGCGTCAGCTCGGCATAGCGGGATTCGACGGTATGAGCGAACGCACAGGTCATCGGCTGTTAGATCGTTGTCGTCTGATGATCGAATGTCATCCATCTAACAAAACCAAAATCATTCGCGCCAGCGGATAAAAACTATGGTGTGAGGATAGGTGATAGGGTCGAAAGCGGGCTGGGTGGTGCGGGCAGGGGCGTGAGCAGGGCGGGCAAATTATTCCTGTCAGGCATATTTCGCGTTTATGTCTGACAGGAATATTTGGCCAGCAGCGGGTGCTTCGCTTGCCGCAGGAAGCCCTCGACATTTCGGCAAATGTCGGTTTCCGCTCCATTCGATCAGTTATCCAAATCGAATGGATAGCATGACGACCGCGCACGGTTCCACTTCCACCTTCACTTGACGAGACCGATTCGCCTGCGCCCTGCGCCCCGAAGCGCCTGAATAATTACAAAATTAAAGAGAATCAGATTAACTCATTAATTCAGGTTAATAATTCATTTAAGTTTTCATAAAAATTGGATTTAACTTGCGTCACGGGATGTTCGATTTTCGATAATCCGAAAAACGGCATGTGTTCCGTAATGGGAATTCACTCAATCGCTGGAATGAAGAGGAAACCATGACGAATCTTTCTCGACGCAAGATGCTGGCGGGAACGGCTGGCGCCATTGCCGCCGCGGGTATCGCGGTATCGGCCAAGGCTGCCTCGTTCGGTAATCCGGACCGCCCGCCGGAAGGCGCGGTGAATGCGCTCAACCGCCAGAGCCTGACCGACCCGGGGCCTAAAAACCCGGCCATCGCCAATCAATTCCCGTCCTTTCAGGATCCGCCGGCCACTGATATTAACGGGATGCCGTTATTCTGGGCCTCGTTCAATAATGCGCACAAGCGCATTCAAAATGGCGGATGGGCGCGTGAGGTCACGCAGGACGATTTTGCGATTTCTGAAACCATTTCCGGCGTCAACATGCGCCTCACGCGCGGCGGCATTCGCGAGATGCACTGGCACCAGCAGGCCGAGTGGGCCATCATGCTCGACGGCCGCTGCCGGATCACGGTGCTCGACGAACTGGGGCGGCCCTCGGTGCAGGACGTGAAAACCGGCGATCTCTGGTATTTCCCGCCCGGCCTGCCGCATTCGCTGCAGGGCCTCGGCACCGACGGCGCCGAATTCCTGCTCGCGTTCGATAACGGCCGCGCGTCCGAATTCAACACGCTGCTGTTGACCGACTGGATCGCGCACACGCCGCCCGACGTGCTCGCGCTCAACTTCGGCGTGTCGGCCGACGCGTTCAAGAACATTCCGCTCGACAACCTGTGGATCTTCCAGGGCGACGAACCGGGCCCGCTCGCGGAAGCGCAGCGCGCGTCGGCGTCGTCGGCCGGGGCGCCGCCGCATCCGTTCATCTTCTCGCTCGGCGACATGAAGCCGCTCAGGAAGACCCGCGGCGGTGAAGTGCGCATCGCGGACAGCACGAACTTCAACGTGTCGACGACAGTCGCGGCGGCGCTCGTCACCGTGCATCCGGGCGGCATGCGCGAACTGCACTGGCACCCGAACGCGGACGAATGGCAGTACTACCTGCAGGGCGACGCACGGATGACCGTGTTCGACACGGGGCCGAAAGCGCAGACGGCCGACTTCCGCGCGGGCGACGTCGGCTACGTGAAGAAGAGCCTCGGGCACTACGTGCAGAACACCGGCAATACCGACCTGGTGTTCCTCGAGATCTTCAAGACCGACCGCTATGCGGAAGTGTCGCTGTCCGACTGGCTCGCGCATACGCCGCCGCAGCTCGTCGAAGCGCACCTGAACGTCGCGCCGGACGTGATCGCGCAGTTTCCGCGCAACCGTCCCGACGTCGTGCCGCTGTAACGCTGCCGCCGTGGCCGGCAGGCGGCATGCCGGCCGCGGCGCCCGACCTTCAGGAAGCCTTCCTCATTCGAACGGAACCTCACCATGATTCCCGTCACGAGCAAACCTGCCGGCGGCTTCGCGCTGCCGGGCCTGTCCACCGCGCACACCGACGGTGCCGCGCGCGCAGCACTGGAAGGGCGCCGCACCGGCGTCGCCGCGCTGCTGCCGTTCGTCGGCCCGGCCGTGATCGCGTCGATCGGCTACATGGACCCCGGCAACTTCGCGACCAACATCCAGGCCGGCGCCGCGTACGGCTACCGCCTGCTGTGGGTCGTGCTGGCCGCGAACGCGATCGCGATGTTGTTCCAGGCAATGTCGGCGAAGCTCGGCATCGTGACCGGCCGCAATCTTGCCGAGTTGTGCCGTGACCGTTTCCCCGCACCGGTCGTGTGGGGCATGTGGATCGCGTCCGAGATCGCCGCGATGGCGACCGATCTCGCCGAATTCCTCGGCGGCGCGCTCGCATTCGGGTTGCTGTTCCACCTGTCGCTGTTCATGGGGATGATCGCGACCGCGCTCGCGACCTGCGCGATCCTCGCGCTCGAAAAGCGCGGCTTCCGGCCGCTGGAAGCCGCGATCGCCGCGCTGGTCGGCGTGATCGGCGCGTGCTATCTCGGCGAGCTGCTGATCGCGCCGCAGGACTGGCACGCGGCCGCGTTCCACCTGGTCGTCCCGCAGATTCCGGATCACGCGGCGCTGACGATCGCGGTCGGGATCATCGGCGCGACGATCATGCCGCACACGCTGCATCTGCATTCGGGGCTCACGCAGGACCGCACCGCACCGCGCGACGACGCGGAGCGGCGGCGGCTCGTGCGTTTCTCGAACCGCGAGGTCGTCGTCGCGCTCGGACTGGCCGGGTTCGTGAATCTCGCGATGGTGATGATGGCGTCGTCGGCGTTTCACGCGAGCGCGCCGGGCCTGACCGACATCGGCGACGCGTATCACACGCTGATCCCGGTGCTCGGGCCGGCGGCCGGCGCGCTGTTTCTCGTCGCGCTGCTGACGTCGGGCGTGTCGAGTTCGGTGGTCGGCACGATGGCCGGGCAGGTCGTGATGCAGGGCTTCATCCACCGTCGCATGCCGGTCTGGGTGCGGCGCGCGGTGACGATCGTGCCTGCGTTCGCGGTGGTTGCGTTCGGCTGCGACGTCACGCGTGCGATGGTCGCGAGCCAGGTCGTGCTGAGCTTCGTGCTGCCGCTGCCGATGATTACGCTGCTGATGCTGTCGGCGCGCGCGGACGTGATGGGCGCCTACGCGATGCGGCTGCCGCTGCGGATCGTTGCCGGGGCGGCGACGGTCGTGATCGTCGGGTTGAATGTGTACCTGGTGTGGGCGGCCTTCAATTGACCGGCAGCAGGCCGGCAGCCTACTGCTGCATGTCCGGC
>NZ_JAAGPE010000278.1:0-12344 GCF_017104605.1 Burkholderia sp. Ac-20384
TGTATGCCACCGCCACCCCCGGTAGCTCCACTGTCCCTTACGCGCGTTCCCCCCACCACCCTCGTCCGATCTTCCGACGCCGCCCGCGCGCAAACGCCGCAGCACCAGTGGCTCGCCCGCTTCCCGGCCGGGCGCCGTTTCGCGTTCGTCACCAACGAGCTTGCCGCGCAGCATCTCGCGTGCGCGGCCGGCGCCGGCGTCGCACTGTTGCCGCGGTTTCTCGTCGACGATCCGGCCGCGCACGCCGGTGCGCCGCTCGTCGAGCTGACGGCCGCGCCGCGTTGCGACATCGAGCGCGAGATCTGGCTCGTCGTCCACCCGGACGTGCGCCGGTCGCCGCGTGTGCAGCGTGTCGCCGATGCGATCGCCGAAGCCGTGCACGCGGCGGACGGCCGACTGTAGGCAAGTGCCTCAGCACGCGGCTTTGCCACGCGCGCCGACGGCCGGCATAGTAGCGGTTTGCGTTCTGAATTCGCCGGACCCGCCGCCATGCCCACCGCTCCCGCCTGCGTCGTCCGCGACGCGACCGACGCCGACCTCGCTGCGATCCACGCGATCTATGCGCACCACGTGCACCACAGCGTCGCGTCGTTCGAGGAAACGCCGCCCGACGTCGCCGAACTGCGCACGCGCCGCGACGCGGTGCTGCGCCAAGGGCTGCCGTACCTCGTCGCCGAATGCGACGGCCGCGTGGCCGGCTACGCATACGCGACGCCGTACCGCACGCGCAGCGCGTACCGCTTCACGATCGAGGATTCGATCTACATCGACGATGCGCAGCGCGGGCGCGGGATCGGCCGCGCGCTGCTCGCCGCGCTGATCGAACGCTGCGAGGCCGGCCCGTGGCGGCAGATGATCGCGGTGATCGCCGACGGCGGCACCGGCGGCTCGACGTCGCTGCATCGCGCGTTCGGCTTCGAGCCGGCCGGCATGCTGAAGGCGGCCGGTTTCAAGCACGGCCGCTGGATCGATACGGCGCTGCTGCAACGCCCGCTCGGCGATGGCGCGACCACGCTCCCCGTCTCGCCGGAGCCTGTCGCGTCGCGCTAGAATGGCCGCATGTCAAAACAGACTCATTCCACCCCCGACGAGGCAGCACCGGACGCCCGCAACGAGTACACGGTCGACGAACTCGCGCGCGTGTCCGACACGACCGTGCGCAACGTCCGCGCATACCAGGATCGCGGTTTGCTCGCGCCGCCTGAAAAGCGCGGCCGCGTCGGCATCTACGACGACACGCATGTCGCACGCCTGAAGGTGATCAACCACCTGCTCGCGCGCGGCTATACGCTGTCGAACATCCAGGATCTGATCAAGGCGATCGACGAGGGCCACGACCTGCGCTCGATCCTCGGCCTCGAAAATGCGATCGGCGGCCGCTGGTCGCACGAACTGCCGAAGACCTATTCGCTCGCCGCGCTCGCTCAGATGTTCGGCCCGCAGGCGACCACGCAGCTGTCACGCGTGACCGAACTCGGCCTGCTCGAACGGCGCGGCCTGTCGTTCGTCGCGAAGAGCCCCGCGCTGCTCGAGGCAGCCGCCGCGATGACGAAGGAAGGCATCCCGCCGCGCGAACTGCTCGACGTGATCAGCCTCGCACGGCCGCATTTCGACGCGATCGCGCGACTGCTCGTCGATCTCGTCGTGAAGCGGCTCGACCGCTACGACGCGGGCACGCTGCCGCCCGCCACCGACGTGCCCGAGCTGGTCGACGCGATCTGGCGCCTCCGTCCGCTCGCGGCCGTGTTCGTCGAAGGCGAGACGAACCGTGCGCTGGAAACCGCGGCGAGCGCGTATCTCGGCGGCCGCGTCGCAACGATCCTCGACAAGAAGCTCAGCGACGAGGCCGCGCGACAGTCCGGCACACCGGCATCGAAAGACGACAGCGACGAAGCATGAGCGTGCCGCCGTCATATTGATATCGGCAATGCTTCGTTTGCGGGCGTGATCGCCCATGCGACGATTCTTCCAACCGAGCGCCACTGACGCTCGCCCGAAGATGTTTTGCATGGAGTCCGTTCGATGATTCGTTTTACCCGCTGGATCGCCCGCACCGCCGCCGTCACGCTCGTCGCACTGTCCGCCACGTCGGCCTTCGCGCAAGGCGCCGCCGACAAGGTCGTGCGCATCGGCTACCAGAAAGCCGGCCTGCTGTCGGTCATCAAGGCACAAGGTTCGCTCGAAGCGCGGCTCAAGCCGCTCGGCTATGGCGTGCAGTGGTTCGAATTCCCGGCCGGCCCGCAACTGCTCGAGGCGCTGAACGCGAACAGCATCGACTTCGGCTATACGGGCGCGCCGCCGCCCGTGTTCGCACAGGCGGCCGGCGTGCACTTCGTCTACGTCGGCACAGAACCGCCGGCGCCGCACAACGAAGCCGTGGTCGTGAAGGCCGATTCGCCGATCCGTTCGGTCGCCGGCCTGCGCGGCAAGAAGATCGCACTGCAGAAGGGCTCGAGCGCGAACTACCTGCTGCTCGAAGCGCTGAAGAAGGCCGGCGTGCGCTACGACGAAATCCGCCCCGTGTACCTTGCGCCGGCCGACGCGCGCGCTGCGTTCGAGAGCGGCAACGTCGATGCCTGGGTCGTCTGGGATCCGTACTATGCAGCCGCGCAAAACGCGCTGAAGGTGCGCACGCTGTCCGACTACACGGGCCTCGCCGCGACCAACAACTTCTACGAAGCGACGCGGGACTTCGCGCAGCAGCATCCCGACGTGGTCGGCGCGATCCTGAAGCAGGCGCGCGAGACGGGCCAGTGGGTCAACACGCATCCGGCCGACACGGCCGCGCTGATCGCACCGAAGGTCGGCCTGCCGCAATCGCTCGTCGAGACGTGGATCAAGCGTGTCCCGTTTGGCGCAGTGCCGCTCGACGACAAGATCGTCGCGGCCCAGCAAGGTGTCGCCGATGCGTTTTATGCGGCGAAGCTGATTCCGCAGAAGCTGAGCGTGGCCGACAACGCATGGGTCGATAAAAGTGGGGCGAGTGCGCTCGCGGCGAAGTAGCGGGAACGCAGCGCGCAACGTGTCAAAAAGGCCGACGGGCGCATGACTCGTCGGCCTTTTTTGTTCTTGCCGGGTGCTTCCGGAAACACGAGACGAAATGTCGGCGTTCGGCTAGAGTGCGGGTCTCGCTTTCGTGCCGATCGTGGACGACCGCGAAGCAATTCCCCCGTCGCAAGATGACCCGTGATCCGAAAGGCCGCTTCGGGTCGTTCAGGGCCATCGATCACATCAGGCCCTCCCTGACCTGGACGTCATGCCGGGTGGCGCGCGCAGCCAGCCGGGGCCACATCGCCTCATTCGCAAAACGGACCGCCAGGGGAAACAGTTACAAGTTAACGATTGACGTCACCACCACCCAGCGGTTAGTGTATCGTACGAAGTTCAAGAAGTCCGATTGCTGTTCATCAATTGATCGCTCCTCAGCGGTATTCGTTGTCCACTCCCTCCTTGATGCTTCACGCGCTCTTTTAACAGAGCAAATCTTCGTATATTTTTTTCTCAAGGAATCTTCATGGATACCGGTATCGTCAAGTGGTTCAACGACAGCAAAGGCTTTGGCTTCATCACGCCCGACAACGGCGGCGACGATCTGTTTGCTCACTTCTCCGAAATTCGCGCCGACGGCTTCAAGACGCTGGCTGAAAATCAGAAGGTGAGCTTCGAAACGAAGCAAGGCCCGAAGGGTCTGCAAGCGGCTAACATCAAGCCGCTGTAAAGTTTGAAGGACCCGGCCTCCCGTAACGGACGCCGGGTTGCAGCGACATCCCCGCGGAGATTGGTCTCCCAAAGTTGGCGCGATTGCTCTTGGCTGCATCGGTTCATCCAGCAGCTCGCCGAGCGCCACACGCCTCGTTGCACTTCATTCCCCCTCTGGCTGCCAAGCCCTTTTTCGCTTTACGACTACTTCAGATTCAGCCCGCAATGGCTTTGAATCGGCGCACCCGTGCACACTTGGCACGGCACGCGCGCACTCGAACATTATTAAAATTAAAATGCAGAACAACCAAATTCAACAGTACAACGGCTATGCCGTTCAACCCTCGGCGCATCGTTTGCCCGACGGAAGTTTTTCATCCAACCTGCTGCTCGAACGCGCTGGTAGCCCACGCACCGAAGGCCGCTACCAGTTCTATTCGCTCGACTACTTCACTAGCGAGGAGCAGGCGTTGCAGCATTCGGCCCGCTGGGCACGCAACTGGGTCGACACGCGCGGCTAACGGCAGCGCCCGGCCCTCGATCCAGCAACACACAACGCGCCGGCGGCCTGCGCCGGCCTGCTTGCTTCACTAGCCCGCCCCCCTCTCCGCCGGCCGCGTTGCCCGCGATGTCGAGGGTCTCGAACCGCTCTCATCCGATCAGGCAAGCCCTGGTCGGTAGCCAGCGCGCAGCGGGGGCGCATCGGGAAACACGCCGCCGATCGCTTCGGCCGCGTGTTCCAGCATGCTCACGCACTGTCCGATGACGACGACACATGCGCATCGCGCTGAGCGAAATGCGTCGCGGTAGCCAGGTCAATTCCCGTCCCGGTGCCACTCACCGACACGCCAGCCGATTCATCGCACCGCCTCAAAGATCGCCGTTCGAAGACAACCACTCGGGTTCATACGCACCCAGCGCGCGCGCCGGATAAAACCATCGGAGCGGCGCATCGTCGATCCGCACCGGCGGAAGGAGCCGGGATGCCGGCCCCCACGACGTCGGCTCGACGTGTTCCGCGCGATCATGTTGACCGTCGGCGACCAGTTCGACCACCTCGCTCATGGGCTCCGACCGCAACTGCAAATCGGCCGCCGTACGCGCCAGCGACGCGCGAACCTCGGTACCGATGCCCAGTTTCATTCGCGTCGTCAGCCCGCGGATGGCGGCCGTCGCCATCAGGTAACCCGTTGCATGGTCGATGGCCTGAACAGGCAGGTTCACCGGTTCATCGCGGCCCATCACGCGCATGCCCGCCTCGGCGATTCCCGTGCTCGTTTGAATGAGGCTGTCGAAGCCGCGCCGGCAGCGCCAATCACCACTCCAGCCATAAGCGTCGAGCGACACGTCGATGAGTGCAGGATTCAGTTCGCGCCGATGCGCAGCATCGAGTCCGAGGCGCGCCAGCGCATCGGCCCGATAACCGTGCACGACGATATCCGCGCCGGCGAGCAACTGCCTGAGCGTATCGAGATCCGCGGCATCCTTCAGGTTCAGCCGCGCACACCGCTTGCCGAGGACGACTTCGGGCACCGTGCCCGGTTCTTCCCAGCCGTACGGATCGATGCGCAGCACGTCGGCGCCCAGGCCCGCAAGAAACCGTGTCGCCACGGGGCCGGCGAGAATGCGCGTCAGGTCGAGCACGCGAATGCCGCGTAACGGCCTGTCTTTCGAAGGCCGCCAATCATGCGCGACGGCATCGGTCGCGGCACGAACATGCAGCAACGGTTCGGTTGCGACCACCTTGCCCTGCGGATGCTCGGCCCACTCCTGCGCCGAGTACATCGCCGCCGCACAACCGCCGCGCTCGACGATCGCGTGTTCGAGCGCATCGGCATCCCAGCGATTCACCGCTTGCGCGACCGACTGCGCATCGCCGGCACAGTCGAGCACCGACAACGCGGCCAGTCGATGATGCGGCGCATTGGTGTGCAACCGAATCCACCGGTCACGCGCCCGATAGTTGCCAGCCACCGGATCCCATTGAGGCGGCATCGCCCAGCCCTGCGGACGCAGCGATGTGCCGAACCACAGCGACGCCATGCGCCGGTCGACCCGAACCGCCGGCAACGTTCCGGTCGACGCATGCAGCAATTCGGCAACGGACGTCCCGGCCGCGCCGATCGCCGCCGTGGCCAGATCGGTTACGCGAAACGCGGAGACAAGTTCTCCCGCGCCACTGAAGCTGCACGACTCGAGAAAAGCCGGTGCCCCGCCCGCCGCCAGCCAGAACGTCCGCAGATGACGCGACACCCGATCCTCACCGGACGCGGCCCGTTCCCTCGACATTTGATCGACACGCATGTTCGCCTCGCATGAATTAAGTGAGGCAAAGATCGTCTCGCTCGCATTTGCTGTCAACGTTGATTATCCTGATCAACCTGTCGAACGATTCCCCCTGCGCACGATGTCGAACTACCTGAATTCGACCGAAGCCGCGGCACGGCTCGGTGTCTCGCGGCAAACCCTCTATGCGTACGTCAGCCGCGGCCTGCTTCGCGCGGAACCGGGCAACAGCCACCGTGAAAGCCGCTACCTCGCGGCCGACGTCGACCGCCTCGCCGATCAACGTGCACGAGGCCACAAGCCGAAGGAAGTCGCGAAGGCCGCGCTGAACTGGGGCTCGCCCGTGCTCGAATCGAGCATCACGTTGATCGACGGCGGCCGGCTCTTCTATCGCGGTGTGGATGCACTCGAGCTCGCTACCCGCGCGAGTCTCGAGGATGTCGCGGCGCTGCTGTGGCGATGCGACGAGCAGACTGCTTTCGGCCGCCGCGTCCCCACGACGCCCTCAGTACTGCGAACGCTCTTCAGGCACTACGACAATCAACGCGCCGAGCAGGCGTTGCTGCCGCTCTTCACCGTCGCAAGCGAGGACGCGCCAACGGCGATCTGGCATCAGTCGGCCGATCGCCACGCACAGGGCTGCGGCGATCTCGTGCGGATCCTGGCGGCATGCCTGCTGCGCACCCGGATCGATACCGCACCCATCCACGAGCAATGCGCACGGGCATGGGGCGTCGGGCCGGCGGGCGCCGAGCTGATCAGGATGGCGCTCGTGCTGTGCGCGGATCACGAGCTGAACGCGTCGAGCTTCACGGGGCGATGCATCGCGTCGACGAACGCGAGTTTGCGAGCCGTCGTGGTCGGTGGCCTGGCCGGCTTGTCGGGCGAGCGGCACGGCGCCGCCACCGCGCGTGGTGAAGCGCTGTGGGACGAACTGGGCAACAAGGATGTCGAGCAGAAAATGGGCGAGCGCCTCGCCCGGGGAGACGGCTTGCCGGGCTTCGGACATGCGCTCTATCCCGACGGCGACGTGCGCGCGACGTATCTGCTGTCGCGGATCCTGCCGCGTCATCCCCAATGGAAAAGGATGATCGATGCAGGGAGCGCGCTCGTCGGCCAGAAACCCTCGCTGGATCTCGCGCTCGTGGCACTGCGCAGACATTTGCGGCTTCCCGTCGGTGCCGCATTCGGGCTGTTCGCGCTTGGCCGCTCGATCGGCTGGATCGCGCATGGGCTCGAGCAGCGCGAGCAATCCGATCTCATCAGGCCGCGCGCGGTTTATACAGGGACCTGGCCAGATGGCGCCGGGGCGGATCATGCACGATCCCGCGGACGGTCGGGTAAGCAGCAAACAACGCAAGCTGCAGCGCCGAAAGACGACATGCTTGCCGCTTTTTTCAGGAATCGATAGCTTCTCGCTTGATGTGATGACGTCGGCGCACATCGTCGGTGACATGCCGACGCCTCGTTGGTGAACGGAAGCAGCCACCCGCTGACATTTCGCGGATGTCGTCAACGGGTCGGCAAGGCCCTCCACGGAAATCCGCGAATACTTTTCGCCGGTTCCACGGAACGCAAACAGCTCACCGCACATGAATCCGGCGACGCGCGCACCGCACCGGCGGTACGCGCATCCTCGGCATGCTGACTTACTTCAGCCCCCCCGCCACCTTCTTCTGCCGCCACAGACACAGCAGATCACACGCAACATGCGCGGCCGCGATCGCCGTGATGTCCGCGTGGTCGTACGCGGGCGCAACCTCGACCACATCCGCGCCGACCAGGTTCACCGCGCCGAGCGCGCGCACGATCGCGAGCGCCTGCGCCGACGACAGCCCGCCCGCGACCGGTGTGCCGGTGCCAGGCGCGAACGCCGGATCGAGGCAGTCGATATCGAAAGTCAGGTACGTGGGCCGCGCGCCGACGATATCGACGATCCGCTCGACCGCCGCGCGCGCGCCATGGTCATGCACCCACGCCGCATCGAGCCGCTCGATCCCGAGAAAGTCGTCGTTCCACGTGCGAATCCCGACCTGCACCGACGTCGCCGGATCGATCAGCCCTTCCTTCACGGCCTTGTAGAACATCGTCCCGTGATTGAGGCTGTCCGGATCGTCGTCGGCCCACGTGTCGCAGTGCGCGTCGAAATGGATCAGCGACAGCGGCTTGCCGTAGCGCTCCGCATGCGCGACCAGCAGCGGATACGTGATGTAGTGGTCGCCGCCGAGCGTCAGCATCTTCGCGCCGGAACCGAGGATCGTGCGCGCATGCTCGACGATCGCGGGCTTGATCGACAGCGGGTTGTGCGCGTCGAACCAGCAGTCGCCGTAGTCGACCGCCGCGAGATCGTCGAACGGATTGAAACCCCACGGATACGGATGAAGCTCCGCGAGCTGCACGCTCGCCGCGCGGATCGCAGCCGGACCGAGCCGCGCGCCGGAGCGGTAGGTCGTCGCGAGGTCGAGCGGCACGCCGGAGATCGCGACGTCGACGCCGTCGAGCTTCCGCGAATAGTTGCGGCGCATGAACGACAGCACGCCCGCATAGGTGTTTTCGATCGACGAGCCGTACGGCGTCGTGCGACGGATCGCACCGTCGCCGTGGAGAAGTTCGGTCATGGTCGGACCTGTTTTCGTGGGGAGGCCAGCCCGCCCCGCTTCGCATCAGCGCACGGGCCGGGCACGGCATGGATTCATCGGGCACCCACCGGCTTGCGCATCCAGTCGCGCGGCCGGGCGGAACAACGACAGCAACAACCACCTCGACAACGGCAATACCGCGGCGATCATAGCAAGCCGAATTGAAGTCGTTGCCCCGGTTCAACCGGGGCAACGTGCTGAAGCTTTCCGCCGCCGGCCCCGGCCCCGATTCCTAGAAGGATTCGCCGGTTTTCGCCCGCCCTTTCTTCCGGATAATGGCCGACAGCCGCGCCCTCGACGGCGCGCCGTCCACCGCAGACAACAACAAACCGGAGACACCCGCCTTGATCGCCACGCTTCCCGCCACCTACCGTCGGCTCTGGCCGCTCGCCGTCGTCGCCGCGCTGCTGTACGGGCTGTCGCTCGCCGCCGCGCCCTATCCCGGCCAGGCCGCCGCTAAAGCCGCGATGGGGATCCTGCTGCTCGCGGCGGGCAGCACCTGCGCCGCGCCGCGCGAACGCGCGTGGCTGTGCGCGGCGCTCGTGACGGCCGTGCTCGGCGACGTGCTGCTCGCGCTGCCCGACTGGCCGCTGTCGTTCGTCCTCGGCCTCGGCGCATTCCTGCTCACGCACGTGTGCTATTGCGCAATCTTCATGCGCTGGCGCGCCCGGCCGCACGGCTGGCGCATCGTTGCGCTCGTCGGGCTGTGGATCGCCGCGCCCGCGTTCTACGTGGCGTTCTTCCCGCACCTCGGCGAGTTGCTGGCACCGGTCGCCGTCTACATGCTCGTGCTGTGCGTGATGGCGAGCTTCGCGCTCGCCGCCCGCACGCGCGGCCCGCTGGTGGCCATCGGCAGCCTGATCTTCGTCGGCTCCGACACGCTGATCGGCGTCGGCCGCTTCCTCGGCGGCTTTCCGGGCATCGATTACCTGATCTGGGGCCTCTACGCGCTCGCGCAGGTCACAATCGTGGCCGGGGTTTTCCATGAGACGGCCGCCCGATCGATCCGTCCCTGATACTGTTTCAAACAGACCGCCGCGCACCGGCGGTCTCGCCCGCTTCCTCTCTCGCCCTGCCGACGGCCCTTTCCGCGCATCCCCCGATGCGGAAGCCGACCCGTTCCAAACCCCGCTCAGCCTTTTCCCGTCTGGCTTCCGGCCCTTAGAGCGCCGCTTCTAGCCTCTTGCGGTTTCCGGGTTCACCCACTATCTTTACATCAACCAATGTAACATTCAAAAATGAGCCAAATCGGAGACACCCGGATGAATGCTCGCACGCTGCCTTTCGGTCCGCCCGGCCACGACGGCCTGGACGAAACCATCGACATCGCCATCATCGGCACCGGCTTCGCCGGCCTCGGGATGGCGATCCGCCTGCGGCAAACAGGCGTGACCGACTTCGTCGTCCTCGAGAAGGCCGCGTCGGTCGGCGGCACGTGGCGCGACAATCATTACCCCGGGTGTGCATGCGACGTGCAATCGCACGTCTATTCGTTCTCGTTCGCGCCGAACCCGCGCTGGACGCGCATGTTCGCGCCGCAGCCGGAAATTCGCGCCTATCTGGAAGACTGCGTGCAGCGCTTCGGGATCGGCGCGCACCTGCGCCTGAACCACGAACTGCAGCGCGCCGAGTACGACGAGGCCGCGCAACGCTGGCGCCTCACGTTCGCGAACGGCAAGCGGCTGTCCGCGCGCGTGCTGGTGTCGGGGATGGGCGGGCTGTCGCGCGCCGCGCTGCCGTCGATTCCCGGCGTGGAGAACTTCAAGGGCCGCGCGTTCCACTCGCAGCAGTGGGATCACGACTATTCGCTCGAAGGCAAGCGCGTCGCGGTGATCGGCACCGGTGCGAGCGCGATCCAGTTCGTGCCGCAGATCGCGCCGCGCGTGAAGGAACTCGCGCTGTTCCAGCGCACGCCGCCGTGGATCATGCCGAAGCCCGACCGCAACCTGACCGGGCTCGAGAAATGGCTGTTCCGCACGCTGCCGTTCACGCAGAAGGCCGTGCGCAGCAGCATCTACTGGATGCTCGAATCGCGCGTGCTCGGCTTCGCGATCCATCCGTCGCTGATGAAGAACGTGCAGAAGCTCGCGCTGCGCCACATCCGCAAGCAGATTCCCGATCCGGAGCTGCGCAAGACCGTCACGCCGAACTACACGCTCGGCTGCAAGCGCGTGCTGATCTCGAACGACTACTACCCGGCGCTGTCGCGCAAGAACGTCGACGTGATCACGACCGGCATCGATCACATCGAAGCCGACGCGGTCGTGACGACCGACGGCCGCCGCCATGAAGTCGACTGCCTGATCTACGGCACCGGCTTCCAGGTGGCCGATCCGTATCCGCGCGGCGCGATCATCGGCCGCGGCGGGCTCGACATCGTCGACGCCTGGCGCGACGGCGCGCACGCGTATCTCGGCTCGACGCTGCCCGGCTACCCGAACTTCTTCATGATCGTCGGCCCGAACACGGGCCTCGGCCACAACTCGATGGTGTTCATGATCGAGTCGCAGATCGAGTACATCCTCGGCGCACTGCAGGCGATGCGTCGCGAACGGGCGGATGCGATCGAGGTGCGCCCGCTCGTCGAGGCGCAGTTCAACAGCGACCTGCAAGGCAAGCTGAAGAAAGCGATCTGGTCGACGGGCGGCTGCAAGAGCTGGTACCTCGATCCGCGCACCGGCAAGAACACGACGCTGTGGCCGGGCTTCACGTGGCGCTTCCGCCAGGCGACCGCGCACTTCTCGATCGCCGACTACCACGCGTATCGCGCGCCGCAACACGACACGACCGCGCGGCCCGCCGCCGCGCCCGCCGCTTCCGCTTCGACTTCCCCGTCCGCCGAAGCGGCCTGAGCCAGACAAGGAGCAACCGACATGAGAGATTTCGCCAACAAGGTCGCCGCGATCACGGGCGCCGGCTCGGGCATGGGCCGCTCGCTCGCGATCCAGCTCGCGCAGGCCGGCTGCCAGGTATCGCTCGCCGACAAGAACGGCGTAGGCCTCGCCGAAACCGAACGGATCATCCGCGCGATCGCGCCGAACGTGCGCGTGTCGACGCGCGTACTGGATGTCGGCGACCGCGAAGCAATGTTCGCGTGGGCCGACGACACCGCGAAAGAGCACGGCAAGGTCAACCTGATCTTCAACAACGCGGGCGTCGCGCTGTCGAGCACGATCGAAGGGGTGGAATACAGCGATCTCGAGTGGATCGTGAACATCAACTTCTGGGGCGTCGTGCACGGCACGAAGGCGTTCCTGCCGCACCTGAAGGCATCGGGCGACGGCCACGTGATCAACACGTCGAGCATCTTCGGGATCTTCGCGCAGCCGGGCATGAGCGGCTACAACGCGACCAAGTTCGCGGTGCGCGGCTTCACCGAATCGCTGCGCCAGGAACTCGACATGATGAAGTGCGGCGTGTCGGCGACCTGCGTGCATCCGGGCGGCATCCGCACGAACATCGCGCAATCGAGCCGCGTCGCGAAGAACATGGTCGGCTTCATCGTCGAGAGCGAACAGCAAGGCAAGGACAGCTTCGAGAAGTTCTTCATCACGACTGCCGACGACGCCGCGCGCACGATCCTCGCCGGCGTGCGCAAGAACAAGCGCCGCGTGCTGATCGGCCGCGACGCGAAGGGTGCGGACTGGATGGCGCGCATCCTGCCGTCCGCGTACCAGGCGCTCGTCGTGCTCGCGACGCGCCGCGAGGCCGCGAAGGCCC